>CAYSJT010000001.1:0-42183 GCA_964431625.1 uncultured Gammaproteobacteria bacterium
AACAAGGCATCCGTAGCGGAAGCTGTGGATGGATCACCTCCTTTCTAGGGAGATATTTCTTCTTTCCACGTGGAAGAAGAAATGGTCGCCCCCGGCGTAGTGCCGGGGAGTCGAATTGATGCCGATTAGACTCGAAATCTCATCATGATACCAAAAATCCGCTAATAACCTAGCGGATTTTTGTTTAATATTCAATCCAATATTTGACATCTCCCAATCTCTTTGCTATATTTCCTAACCTAGAACCTTTAAAAATAACAAAAAAACAATAGAGCGATGGAAATTTTCAGTATTACTTACGCGATTGGCAGCCTGCTGATTCTGGCTGCCGGAGTATTCATGTATTTGGCCCAGAGACAGAGAATGTACCGGGAATTCTGGGCGGCTAACCGTTCTCTGAAGCAGTCTCCGGGTTCAGGCGATCCCGAGCTCTGGGTGGATTTCATATACCATCTGGAGAAAGTGAGGCGATCGGCCAGGCTCAAGCTTTCAGACGAGGCTGCGGCTGGCTACCTCGACTTCATCAAGAATGAATGTGGCAAGAGCCTGGAACACTTCCGTAGTGATTACGGCATAACTTCAGCGGAAAAAATTTCCGAACTGGTGTCTGATGGCAAAACGAAACGCCGCTTGGAGAAAACCATGCCCGCCTGGGAGATACTAATTAGCCAATAGGCAAAAAAAACAAAACCGGACCAATGGCCCGGTTTTTCATTTGCTAAACTCCTTTCTTTATCTCACCCCTATCGCCCGCCTGACAAGCTCCATTTTCTTCTCGGCAATAGATGCGGCTTCCTTGGCTCCTTCATTTAGTATTTTGGCTACCTGCTTGTCCGATATGTCCCGATACTTCTTTTGGAATCCAGCCAGGAACCTAGCCACGACTTCAGCTAAGTCTTTCTTAAAATCCCCATAGCCGCGTCCGGCATATTCTCTCTCCAGCGCACCAATGTTCTTCCGGCTGAGGACTGAATATATAGTGAGAAGATTGGCAACAGCCGGCTTCTTCTTGACATCGTACTTTATCTCCTGCCCTGAATCAGTCACGGCCCGCATTACCTTCTTCTTGGCGGCATCAATATCATCGAGCAGATAGAGGCAGCCGCTCTGGTTGGGGTCGCTCTTGCTCATCTTCTTGCTTGGGTCCTGCAAAGACATTATCCTTGCCCCTTCCTTTTTAATCAAAGCTGTCGGCACCTTGAAAACCTCTCCCCACTGGCCATTGAAGCGCTTGGCGATATCCCTAGCCAGCTCCACATGCTGGGTCTGGTCTTCGCCTACGGGCACCAAATCGGTATCATACAAAAGGATGTCGGCCGCCATCAGAACCGGGTAGTCATATAGGCCGGCGCTGACCGATTCCTGGTTCTTGCCCGCCTTGTCCTTGAACTGGGTCATCTTGTTGAGGTCAGCCACCCGGGCGGCGCAGCAATTCAAGATCCAAGCCAGCTCAGTATGCTGAGGCAGGGCAGATTGCTGGAAAATGATGGAATTTTTTGGATCAATACCAGAAGCTAGGTATAGCTTGGCAATTTCAGTTATTTTTTCTCTGAGCTCTGCCGGTTCCTGTCGGACGGTAATAGCATGATAGTCGACTATGGAAAAAATACAACGATTAGTTATCTGCAAATCTGCCCATTGTGAAATAGCCCCGATATAATTACCCAAGGTGAGTTGACCGCTGGGCTGAACTCCGGAAAAGATTGTCTGGCGTTTTTCCATATATTAGGATTTGAATATAATATTATTGTAGTTTAATCCCTCTGTTTTAGCAACTGGGGGATGAGCTTGAAAAATAAGGCGGTTGTGCTAATATGAGGGCGAGGGCGACGCCCTTCCAGACGGGCTGTAGTATAATGGTAGTACGCGTGCATGGGGTGCATGTAGCCCCGGTTCGATTCCGGGCAGCCCGACAGAGTCCAGACAGGGCTTGTAGCTCATCTGGTAGAGCGCTGCATTCGCATTGCAGAGGTAAGGGGTTCGAGTCCCCTCAAGTCCACCAAGCGGGCTGTGGTATAAAGGCTATTATACACGCTTCGGGTGCGTGTGATCCCAGTTCAATTCTGGGCAGCCCGACAAGATCAGAAAACCGTCCTTATCAGTCATAGGATGGTTTTCTGTATTTTGACAAAAAGCGCTTATCCAATTATTATAAGAGAGGAGAATCACTAGCTCCCCCAATTCATCTCTGACGATAGATTTTTTTATTACCTATGATCGACTTTAAGCAAAAACTGGAAGAAAAAGACCGAATTGACGGCATATATGAACCAGAGGAAAGTGGTCTGGAAATGCCGAAAAAGTCCAAAAAACAAAAAAGGATAACTGCCTATATCACCGCTCTGATAGTTATTGCTATCATCCTATCGGGCCGCGTCATCATGTCCAGCCAGGACGCCTCGAGCTGGCTGCCTGGCAGTAGCTTCTTCAATAAGCTCAGGCATTTAGTTCCAAGCGCGGACAAAGGCCTCCAGGGGGAAGATGAGGACAGGGTGAACATCCTGCTTTTGGGAATAGGCGGGGAAGGCCATGATGGCGCCTACTTAACTGATACTATCATGTTAGCTAGCATCAAACCCTCGACCAAACAAGTATCTTTGATCTCCATCCCTAGGGATCTTAGCGCGCCGATAAACGGCGGCAATTGGCGAAAAGTTAACAATATCAATGCCTATGCCGAAATGGCTGAGCCAGGCTCCGGCGGCCCTAAGACAATGGAGGCTTTCAGCCAGCTACTGGAAATCCCTATTCACTATTATGTTCGGGTTGATTTTCAGGGCTTTATCGACATCGTCGACGAACTCGGAGGCATAGAGGTTAACGTAGAAAATACCCTTGATGACTATAGCTATCCCATTCTCGGCCAAGAAGACAACCCGGATTATTACGCCCGCTTCGAACATCTTCATATAGACAGCGGCTGGCAGAAAATGGACGGCTCCCTGGCTCTTAAGTACGCTCGCAGCCGCCATGCCTATGGCCCGGAAGGCTCGGACTTCGCCCGAGCCAGACGCCAGCAATTAATCATGGAAGCTGTCAAAAAGAAACTTCTTTCCCGCCAAACCCTAATGAACCCGATAATGATCGGCCGCCTGCTCAATGATTTCGGGCGCAGCGTCTCCACCAATCTTGATGTTTGGGAAATGCTCAGGTTGTGGGACCTGGTCAAGGACATAGACCGGTCACAGATAATAAACAGGGTGCTCAGCGACGCCCCGGACGGCCTTTTGGTCAGCAGCACGGGCATTGACGGCGCTTATATCCTTATTCCAGCTTCGGGCAACTTTTCCCAAATCAGAAGCTTAGTGCGCGACATCTTTGGATCGGCCCCGGCTTGGAGCGGATCTGAAGAAAAAACAGAGAAAGCGAAAATCATCATTCAAAACGGCACCTGGATCAACGGCTTGGCGGCAAAAATGTCGGACCAATTAGACAGCTCCGAATTCGAAATAATCAAAACGGAAAATGCCTCTACCCGAGACTACAATCATTCCATTATATACGACCTCAGCTACGGCAAAAAGGACGAGGACCTGAGTGCTCTGAAAAAAACCAGCGGCGCCACTCAGGCATACGATTCTCCCGCCTGGCTCAAATCATACCAGTCTGGCAACTCAAGCGATCCAGACTTTATTCTTATCCTCGGCACTGACGCCAATCAAGCTGATTAAATTATGGCGATAAAGAAAGAAAAACAACTCCCTTTAGTCGCAATCCTGGGCAGAACCAATGTCGGCAAATCCACCCTGTTCAACCGCTTGGTCGGCAAGGGCCAGGCCTTGGTTTCTGATATCGCCGGCACCACCCGCGACAGCAACTTCGGCGTTGTCAGATGGGCCGCGGCCAACTTTGAACTGACCGACACTGCCGGCTTCACTGACTGGCGGCGCCTCATCGGGCGCAAAGTAAAGGTTGATGACGTCGATGGCCAAGCCCAAAAGCAGGCGCGCGCCTATCTTGACTTAGCCGACCTCATTCTTTTCCTGACAGACGCCAAATCCGGGCTCCTCCCCGAAGACAGGGAAATTGCCGCCGCCATCAAAAAGAAAACGGAATATAGAAATAAGACCATCTTAGTGGCCAATAAGGTAGACAGTTCGCGAATAATGGGTGAAGCAGCCCAGTTCAACCGCCTCGGCCTAGGAGAGCCGGAAGCAATCTCCGCTGCTAGCGGGCTGCGCACCGGCGACCTGCTTGATATAATCGTCGGCCGCCTCAGGGAAGCCGGATTAGATATAGCCGACCGCGGGCCGAAAGAAGTTCAAGCCAAGTCGGAACCAATCCGGGCCTGCATTATTGGCAAGCCGAATGTCGGCAAGTCTTCTCTGCTCAATGCTTTTCTCGGATATGACCGCGTTTTGGTTTCTCCTCAAGCCCACACTACCCGAGAGCCGCAGCACACCCATCTTAACTATCGCGATCAAGATATTGCCCTGATTGATACGGCTGGGATATCCAAGCAGGGCAAGAAAGGGAAGGGCTTGGAAAAGCCCGGCATCATCAAGTCATTGCAGTCTCTGGATAAGGCTGATATCGCCCTGCTCGTATTAGACGCCAGCGAAGCCCTGGCTCATCAGGATGCCAAGCTGGTCGAAGAAATATCCGATCGGCAAAAAAGCCTCATAATCGTGGCTAACAAATGGGACAAGGTCAAGGGCCGTAACACCAAATCCGCTTCCCAAGCCATATACGATAAGCTGCCTTTTGCAGCTTGGGCGCCGATTCAGTTCGTTTCGGCTAAGACCGGCGAAAAGGTAGAAAAAATCCTGGATCTGATTCTGGAAATTGCCGCCGCCAGACGCTTGACGCTCAGCGATTCACAAACGGAAAAATTCCTCAAACATGTAGTGAAGATCCACCGCCCAGCCAAAGGCAAAGGCCTTAAAGCGCCGCGGATATACGAATTCCGACAGACAAAGAGCAATCCGCCGAGCTTTATGCTCCGCATCGGGCCCAACGATGACCTTCATTTTTCCTATGTCCGCTTCATGGAGAACCGCCTGCGCGAACGGCACAGCTTTCTGGGAACGCCGATAAGAATAAGCGTGACTAAGCGCCGAAAATCCCACACTACATATAACGGCTAATCATATGAGATTAATCGTCGGTCTCGGCAACCCCGGGGACAAATACGCCAAGACTAGGCATAACGCTGGCTGGCTGGCGCTTGACGCTTTTCTGCCGGCAGCTCGCTGGCAGGAAGAAAAGAGATTCTCCGCTCTCATTGCCAAAGAGGGCGGGGACGTTTTTGCCAAACCGCTCACCTTTATGAACGATTCTGGCCGAAGCGTCAAAAAAATCCTTTCGTACTACCAGCTCCTGCCGAAATCCCTGGGAATAATCAGAAAAAAGGACGCCGATCTCAAAGATGTTCTGTTAGTTGTCCATGACGATCTGGACATCCCCTTCGGCCAAATCAAGCTGTCTGCCGGGTCAGGCAGCGCCGGCCATCGCGGGGTTGAGTCTATAATCTCACATCTCAAAACAAAAAACTTCCTCCGCCTCCGTCTAGGCATTGGCAACGAAAAGCTCCGACAAACAATCCCGGCGGATAAGTTCGTCCTGCAGCCTTTCGATCGGGAAGAACAAGCGGCTTTGCCGGGAATATTTCGACAAATAGACTTATCTAACTTGAAATGAACATTTATCCTCCCGTCAGGGAGGATTTTTTATTTTCCCTATCGCCAATTTGCCAAAAAAAGAGAAAGGGGCTATGATGTAAATCAAATTGTTTTCTATGAAGCTCATCATCGTCGAATCGCCAACCAAAGCTAAGACTATCAGTCGTTTCTTGGGCAAAGAATACAAGGTCGAATCATCATTCGGCCATGTTCGCGATCTGCCGGTCAAAGAAATGGGGGTTGATATAGAAGGTGGCTTCTTGCCTAGCTATGTCGTGCCAGCCAAGGCCAAGAAAGTCATCAGCCGGCTGAAGGCGGCGGCCCAGAAATCTTCTGAAACCATTCTCGCTTCCGATGAAGACCGCGAAGGAGAGGCGATTGCCTGGCATCTCATCCAGGCGCTCAAGCTCAAAGAAGAAGAAACAAAGCGCATCGCTTTCCATGAGATAACCAAAGAAGCCATCATCGCCGCTCTAGACCAGCCCCGCCAGCTTGACTATAATATGGTTGACGCCCAGCAAGCCAGACGTGTCTTGGACCGCCTGGTAGGCTATGAACTTTCGCCATTCCTTTGGAAAAAAGTCGCCCGCGGACTTTCTGCCGGCCGCGTCCAAAGCGTTGCGACCCGCCTGATTGTAGAAAGAGAAGGGGAAATAAAGGCATTTGAAATCCAGGAATATTGGAGCCTGGCAGCTGAGCTAGAGGCCGCTTCCGGCCGTTTCTTGGCGGAACTATATAAGATAAATGGCAAGACTTTTGACAAGCTCGATATCAAGGAAAAAGAGGCTAAGCGGCTAGAAACAGAACTAAAGTCAGCTTCTTTCTCGGTTCTGGCCATCAATCGGCGAGAATTAAACAAGTCTCCCAACCCTCCATTTACCACTTCCACCCTCCAGCAATCCGCCAACCGCCTCTTGGGATTTAGCGCCAAGCAGACCATGACTGTCGCCCAAAAGCTGTATGAAGAGGGCTATATCACCTACATGCGCACCGACTCGCTCAATCTTTCGCCGAAGTTCCTAAACGACGCCAAGAATTATCTGCAAGACAAACTGGGCCAGGAATATCTTCCGGAAAAACCCCGGATATATAAAAGCCGCAGCAAGAATGCCCAGGAAGCGCACGAGGCGATCCGTCCGACAGAAGCATCCCTGGAGCCGGATTCCTTGGCAGACAAGATTGACCGCAACCAGCTCAAGCTATACCGCCTAATCTGGCAAAGGGCCTTAGCCAGCCAAATGGCCAGCGCCCGGCTGGCCGCAACCTCAATCGATGTTGAGACTAAAGAAGAAAAAAAGAACTGCATTTTCCGAGCCACCGGCCAAACTATAATTTTCCCGGGCTATCTCAAGGTCTGGCCGGAAAAGACAAAAGATCAGGATCTGCCCCCGGTTTTAGAAAAGGAATCTCTAAAGCTCATTTCCCTGATAGCCGAAGCGCACCAGACTAACCCGCCCGCCCGCTATTCCGATGCTGGCCTGGTCAAAGAATTGGAAAAACACGGCATCGGCCGGCCTTCGACATACGCCCCGACCATCGCCACCATCATTGCCAGGAATTATGTGGAGCGGGACGAGGGTAAGCGCCTCAAGCCGACAGACATAGCTTTTGTCGTTACTGACCTCTTAGTCAAACACTTCCCGAAGATCGCCGACTACCAATTCACGGCTAAGCTAGAAAACGATCTGGATGAGATTGCCGCCGGACGTCAGAAATGGCAGCCGGTTATCGCCGACTTCTATGATGACTTCCATGGTAATTTGGAAAAAAAATATCAGGAATTAACTAAGAAAGAAATTATGCCAGAAGAACAATCAAAAGAGACCTGCGACAAATGCGGCGCCCCGATGGTCATAAAGACGGGGCGCTTCGGCAAGTTCCTGGCTTGCAGCGCCTTCCCGGAATGCAAGAATATTAAAAGGCTAAAGAAGGACTCCCCAGCCGATCAAGAAAAAGATGAACATCTAAAATCGCTTGAGGAGAAATACGCGGAAGAAACCTGCGACAAATGCGGCGCCCCGATGAAGGTAAGAACCGGGCGCTACGGACCTTTTCTGGCTTGCAGCGCTTTCCCTAAATGCAAAAACATCAAAAACATTTCCAGCGGCGGGCAGAAAGAGGAAGCGATAAGCTGCCCAGTCTGCCAGAAAGGCCATATCGTCAAGAAATTCAGCCGCCGCGGCGCTTTCTATGCCTGCGATAACTATCCTGACTGCAAAAATGCCTACTGGGGCAAGCCTACCGGCCAGAAGTGCCCTGATTGCGGCGCTTTACTCCTGGAAGGAAAGAGCGGCAAGATAGGCTGCAGCGACAAGGATTGCGGATATAAGGAATAATATAGAATATAAAAGAGGGGGCGATTGGACCCCCTTTTTTTATTGCTTTCATCTTATTGACTAAAATAAAGAAATATGATTAAATAAAAAGCTAATTATCGTAGTTTAAAAACCTCAAAATATACCCGAAAAATGAATGAAAAAGTCAGAATTAACCAGCGTTCCGAGACCCTAAAGATCTTTTTAGAGCTCGGCCTCCCGATTGAAATTATCAGCGAGTATTTCTCGCTCACGCCGCAGGCTATCAGAAAGAGCCTGAAATCCATGCCGGAATACGAAGATAACCGGGGCAAAATTCTTCCTCTAGCTAAGGCCCGTCCTGGCATGCTCAAGCTTCTGGCCGATATCAGCTTCGGCCAGCCGCCGGAACCGCTCCGCCAATCAAAATTGCATATTGGCCTCATCAAAAGCATTATCCTCGAGCACTTCCAGGCCAATAAAATAATCGAAATTCTCGATTATGCCAGCTACCATCTGGAAACCCTGGCCTGCGCCCGCTTTGACGGCGTTTCCGAGGGATACCGCCAGCTGCTGCTTGACATGCTCCCCTCCAACCCGCTCAGGCAGGGACAATCATTATGGAATGCTTTCCTTTTCAAGGTCTTCCGGGATGGAAACGCCTCCTGGCTCAGGGCCGAAGATCCGATAAAAAGCATCACTGATGAAATCCTGTCCGATCTGTCGGACTTGGCCAGAAAAAGAGTCATGCCGACCTTCACCAAAAAAGTGGAAGCGGAAATTAATAACATTCTTTTGCCCGGCCTCTCAGCCAAGCAAATCAAGGTAATCACCCTCCACTACGGCTTAAGCGGCGTTGAATGCAGCCGGAAGGAAATCGCCGATGACATGGACATGTCAGCCACCCGGGTCGGCCAAGTATATCACTCTGCTCTGACCAACCTCAAGAGAAGAAAGGAGGAAATCCTGGCCGCGCCGCTTGTCTGGCCGGAGATGATCGAACTCCTGGCCTATAAACGTCATGTTATCGAAAAAGGCGGCGGAGAAACCCCGCTGTCTAGGACCAGCCTTTCTCCCCGCGCCAAGAACATGTTAAAGTTCTCCGGCTACTGGAAGATAAAGGATCTCGAAGGCCTGACACTGCCCGACCTGAAAAAAATCAGGAATCTCGGTGATAAAGCCGCCGCAGAAATAACTGCGGTGATGGCCGAATTTGGCTTCCAGATGACCGAATCCGGGTTCACAAAAATCATCTAACAAAAACCGCCCCTCAAGGCGGTTTTTCATATTCAATCAATTAATCAATTATTTTTTACTCGCTTTTTTCTTTTCCTTTTTCTCCTTGACGAAATCCATGGCCCGCTTGGCAATCTCAGCCAAAATGGTGAAATAGGCGGAGCTGTTGCGCAGTTTGTCTTTAGCCAAATCAATAAGCTGCTCTACCTTTACCACCCCGGCTTCAACCCGTTGGGCGATACGGTGGACGCGACGGACGCTGGCCACTAAATAGTATATCGCCCAGCAGAGAAAGAAGGTCAGGGCGACAATGCAAACGGCCAAAACCAGATTTAAGATATCAAGCGAGGTGGAAAACATAATTTTATATTTATTCCCTTAATTGAGCTTCAAATTTTTCTCTCAGCCTTTCAATCAGCTTGGCCTGCAACGAATCGACTTCCGGAGCAATCAGGGTCTTCTCGTCAGATTGGTAACTGAGACGGAAAGCCAGGCTCTTCTTGCCTTCTGGCAAATTCTGGCCGCTATAGACATCGAAAAGTTCAACGCTGCGGAGCAAAGGATCAAACTCTAAAATCTCTTTCTCTAAATCATTATACAATATTTCTTCGGAAACGACAAAGGCGACATCACGAATGACGGCTGGATACCGAGCTGGTTCTTTAAATCTATAACGGGGCAGGGAAGAAATCGCCAAGCCCAGGGCTGGCAAGCTTATCTCCGCCGCCGCAGTCCGCTTCTTCAAATTTATGTTCTCTTTAGCCGACCGGGAAACATTAGCAACTATGCCTATCTCCTCTCCGGCCAGGATCAATTTGGCCGCGGAAACGCCATCAGCCCAGCCAGGCGCATTCTCAGCCGGAAGGAATTTCAGACTCAGGCCGTAATCAATCAATGTCTGGCCAAAATTGTTGACTATGCCTTTGAGGCGAAAAAGAGGGTCGCCGCCGTCAGCCGCTAAAACCAGACCGAGGTGCTTTTCCTGATAAGGAAGAGTCTCTTGGCTCTTCGGCTCTCTGGCTAATCTTCCCGGGGCCTTGAAAAAAACGTTGCCGATTTCGAAAAAACCGAAGCTGCCTTCCCGGGCCTGGTTAGTTTTGATGTTGGCGATAAGGTGCGGGACCAGAGATTGGCGCAATAGGGATTGGATGCCGGACAAAGGGTTGGCCAGGCGCAGATAATTGAAATGCTCTATCCCCAGCTTAGCCAGCTGGTCTTCGCCGACAAATGAATAATTATAGGCCTCACTCAAGCCGTATTTGAGGCAAAGCAAATCCTGTAAGCGGCGCGCAAGCCGCCATTCTTCGTCCAGTTGCGGAGGATTAATGACGGCAGCCGGCAGTTGGGAAACGATGTTATCATAACCATGAAGGCGCAGAACTTCTTCTACCAGATCTTCACGACTAGAAACGTCTTTCGCTGACCTCCAGGACGGCACCTCCACTCGCCAAACGCCCTTGCTTTGAGCTGAAACCTTGAACCCCAGCCTTTCCAGGCTGGCCGAAGCGGATTTGACCGGAATAGGCTGGCCGATCTTACGACCGAGCCAGGCCTGATCGAGCTCGAGATACAACGGATCAGTTTTATAGTTCTTAATATCAATAACCTGGCTGGCTATTCTAAAATCCGGACAAACCTTGTCTAACAGCCTAATAAAGCGGCGCAGAGCGATCTCCGCCAGTTCCGGATCAAGGGATTTTTCAAACCTCATCGAAGCTTCGCTGCGCAGGCCAAGGCGTTGGGAACTCCGACGGATAGAAACGGCTTGGAAATTGGCCGCCTCTAAGATAATCGCTGAAGTATTTTCCGACACCTGGCTGTCCTGCCCGCCCATAATGCCGGCTATGGCCAGCGGCTGGCGGCCATCGGTGATCAGAAGATCATCAGCGGAAAGATGCCTTTCCTTATCATCTAAAGTAGTTATAGATTCCTCCTTCCTGGCCCGCTTGACCACTATCTTCTTTACTTTAGCCGCGTCAAAAGCGTGCAGGGGCTGACCCAATTCCAACATCACATAATTAGTCAGGTCAACAATGTTATTTATCGGCCGCTGATTGACCGCTACTAATCTATCCTTGAGCCAACGAGGTGATTCCCCGACTTTTACCCCCTCCAAACGGACAGCTAAATAGCGGGGGCAGAGCTCAGGGTCTTCCACTTTCACTTCCAGAGGAGAGGTTTTTTCTGACACTGCCGGAATTTCGGCAATCAGCCTCTCATATGGGACCAGGGGAGCGGAAAATATAGCCGATAACTCTCGGGAAAGACCATAATGACTAAGAAGGTCGGGCCGATTGGACAGCGACTTGTTGTCCACTTCTAAAATAACATCATCCAGACCAAGGTGCTTAGCCAAAGACTCGCCCACTTTTGCTTTCTTGTCCAAAACCATTATTCCTTCGTGATCGGCACCTAAACCAAGCTCGTCTTCGGCGCAGATCATTCCTTGCGATTCTTGGCCCCTAATTTCCGCCGCCTCTATCTTCATCCCGTTAGGCAGTGAAGCCCCGGGTAAGGCCACGGCTACCAGTTGGCCGGGGGCGACATTGGGGGCGCCGCAAACTATCGGCCGCTTCCCGTCTTTGATGTCGACGACGGTCAGGCGTAAGCGATCGGCTTTGGGGTGCGGTTCGACCGATTCCACCCGTCCAACCACTACCTTATCCAGGCTTTCCGCCTGCTTAGCCACACCTTCGACTTCCACCGTATGGGCAGTGAGCCGTTGAGCCACCTCTTCCGGGCCTATCTTGGCCGGCAATTTGACGAAGTCCTTGAGCCAGCTATATGAGATATGCATATGTTTAAAATTGCTCTAGGAATTTAAGGTCGCCGCTATTGAAGGAGCGGATATCCCCGATATTATATTTGAGCATGGCTAGACGATTGAGCCCGAAACCGAAGGCCAGGCCGGAATACTTTTCCGGATCGATTCCTCCGGCCCGCAGAACATCGGGATGAATTAAACCAGCGCCGACTATTTCCAGCCAGCCGGTCTGCTTGCAAAGGCGGCAACCCTGCCCCTGGCAAAGAAAACAGGTATATTCGCCGTTATTCCCGGGTTCGACGAAGGGATAGAACTTGGGCCGCATCCGCAATTTTGTCTGGGGACCGAAAAGGCGCTGGCCAACTATCTCCAGCAGGCTCTTGAGATTGGCAAAATTGATATCCTTATCTATCATCAGCCCCTCAACCTGATAGAAAGTGTGCTCATGGCGGGCATCGGTGGCTTCGTTGCGAAAGCAGCGGCCGGGAATAATCGCCCTAAGGGGCGCGCCATATTTCTCCATCACCCGAATTTGGGTGGGGGAAGTATGGGTTCTCATTACTAAGCCGCTATCCTGCCCCGACTGGCCGACATAGAAGGTGTCTTGCATATCGCGGGCCGGATGAAAAGGGGGGATATTGAGGGCGGTGAAATTATAATAATCGCTTTCCAGCTCCGGACCGTCAGCGACGGTAAAGCCTAATGAGATAAAAAGGTCTTCAATCTCCCTTCGGACAAGGGTGATGGGATTAAGGTGGCCATTGGGCAATTTCTCTCCGGGCAAAGTGACGTCAGCGGAACTGGCAGGATCCCCGGCTTGGCCTAATTCGCGCTTCACTGCTTCAAACTTCTCCTGGAGCTCATGTTTGATACGGTTAGCCGCATCCCCCAGGTCTTTTCTGACTTCCAAACTGACGTCTTTGAGACCGCGCAAGATAAGGCTGAGTTCGCCTTTGCGGGAAAGATATTTTAACTCCAAATCTCTAAGATTCTCCGGGCTGGTCGCTTCCGCTAAGCGATCCAGGAAGTCCCGCCTTAATTGGTTTAATTTTTCTTTCATATATTTAACGATTCTTCTTATAGCTTATCAAAAACAGCTCCAAGATTGAGAAAACGACTATTAAGAGCAGGAGGTTAAGCCAGTTAAAAAGATTTTGTGACTTCAAAAAGAGAAGAAAAATCAGAAATAAAGAAAAAACAAAAGACTGTCTAAAAGATAGCTTAACAAGATTAAAGGTCATTTCTTGGCGCTTAGCGAAATAGCGAATGAGAAAGCCGATTAAAGCGGCGGTGCCGCTTAGAGCTAAAAACAGGGTAAGGTAAAATAAGACGAAGCCGAGCCAATTAGTCGCCGTCGGATCAATTAATCCGGCCACAAAGAAAAATATCCCCCAACAAACTAAGGTGAGGATGCCCATGACGGCGAGGTAGCTCTTTAAAGTCATATTTTATTTAAGTTTTCCTTAACTTTTTCCAGCTCAAGGCGATAACGGGCTAATTTCTCTTCTTCTGCGGAAACAATCGCCTTGGGCGCTTTGCTAACAAATTCCTGATTAGCCAGCTTCTGTTCTTGCAGATGAATCAGGCGCTCCAAGTCATTTTTTTCCTGATCCAATCTGGCTGCTTCTTTCTCTGCGTCAATCCCGTCCAGCAAAAATATCTCAACTTTGCCCACGGGCACGGCAATGGCGCCTGAGGGGATGACTGATTCCGAATTTAAAGAAGACAAGCCTGTCTTTAAGCCGCAAATCAGGAGAGAGCTATCTAATAACACCTCGGCTCCTTCGTTTGCCCTGATTATTGCTGGCAATTTCTTGGCCGGATTAACCCGATTGGCGCTCCTGGCATTCCTAATCGCCACTACCACCTCTTGAATCAAATTAAAATCAGTTGCGGGATCAGACGGATTAAGAGGCTTAATCTCGGGCCAGCGGGCCACTAATAATAGGCTGTTATTAAAACTCTGCCAAATCGCCTCAGTGACAAAAGGCAAGAAAGGGTGCCAGAGGATAAGTGTCTGACGGAGAAGGAAGGCAAGAATGGCTTCTTTGCCCTTTTCTATCTTGGCCGCTTCCAGATACCAATCAGCTAGCTTGTTCCAGGTGAAATCATTGAGAGCCTCGGCCGCTAAGGAAAAATTATAATTAGCCATGTGCCCGTCCACCACTTTAATGGTCTCAAACAATTCTCCCAATACCCAACGATCAGCCAAGGTCTTAGCCTTAGGAGCCTCATTGGTCTCAGCCAAAGCTTCTTCTGGGACAACGGACAGAACGAAACGGGATATGTTCCAAAGCTTATTAGCAAAGTTCCGCTTAGCCGCCAGCTTCTCTTCGCTGAAACGGGAGTCGTTGCCAGGAGTAGAGCCCATGAGCAGGGAAAGGCGGGTGGCATCAGCCCCATACTTCTCGATCATATCCAAAGGATCGACGCCGTTCCCTTTTGACTTAGACATCTTCTTGCCCTTCTCATCTAAAATTATCCCGTGCAGATAGACGCGGGAAAAAGGAATTTCTCCCAAAGCAAAGAAGGACATCATGATCATCCTTGAAACCCAGAGAGTGATTATCTCATAACCGGTTTCCAGGACTTGGGTCGGGTGAAAGCGGGCTAAATCTCCCAGTTTCCGACTGGCGGTGAAATTGGTCGGCCAGCCCAAAGTGGAGAAGGTCCACATGCCGGAGGAAAACCAAGTATCAAGAGTGTCTGGGTCCTGTTCCCAACCCGGTTCAGTCGGCGCTTCTGTGCCAACATATACTTCATCGCCCCGATACCAGACCGGGATACGGTGGCCGAACCAGATTTGGCGGGAAATGCACCAATCATGAAGATTCTCCATCCAATCAAGATAGCGCTTAAGGAAACGATCGGGAATAAATTTTATCGCTCCGCTCTTCGCCGCCTCCAAGGCCTTCTGTTTCAGAGAAAGTCCGCCGAGACGCTCCAGCGGCTTGTCTACGGCGATGAACCATTGCTTGGAAGGCAGGGGCTCAATGACCGTACCGCAACGATAGCAAACGGCCGCATTATGGGAATAATTCTCATCTATATGATCGATAAGTCCAAGCTTTTCCATGTCGGCCACGATAGCCTCCCTGGCTTCTCGGGTGCTCAGCCCGGCGTATTTGCCGCAGTTAGCCATCATCCGTCCGTCCTCGTCGATTATCTTCTTACCGGGCAGATTATGGCGCCCTGCGATTTCATTATCGATAAAACTGTGGGCCGGGGTGACTTTGATGGCTCCGGAGCCGAACTCCGGATCAACGGCATGATCGGCCACCACTTGCACCCTGAACTTGCCCAAAACCCCCTCCACTTCTATTTCTTTGCCAACCAAGTGAGCATAGCGCTTGTCTCCGGGATAGACGGCTACGGCCGTATCGCCGAGCTTTGTTTCCGGCCGAGAAGTGGCTAATACAAAAGGTCCGTACTTTATCCAATACAACTTAGCCTTCTCCTCCTTATAGTCCACCTCGTCATCAGCCAGGGTGGAGTGGCAGCGCGGACACCAATTAACTATCCTTTCGCCGCGATAGATGGCCCCAGCTTCATACATCTCATGAAACATGGTACGGACAGCCAGCTGACGCGGCTCGTCCAGAGTAAACGCTAAACGCGACCAATCCAGGGAAGCGCCCAGCTTCTTAATCTGTTTAAGTATAATCGCCTGTGTAGATTCAACAAAACGGCCCACTTCATCCAAAAAGGACTCCCGACCCAGGTCATGCCTGGTCTGCCCCTTCTCTTTAAGCAGTTTTTTCTCCACCACATTCTGTGTGGCAATGGCCGCGTGATCAGTTCCGGGCAGCCAAAGGGTCCGATAGCCCCTGAGACGGTGGTATCTGATAAGCAAATCCTCTATCGCCACCGTGGCTGCGTGCCCAATATGGAGCTTGTCGGTGATGTTAGGCGGAGGCAGGACGATGGTATAGGTCGGGGCATCGTTTGGCACATCTAAATTATCCGGGTTAAAATACCCGGATTTTTCCCAAAGTTGGTAGATATGGTCCTCGTGCTGGGCCGGATTATAGGCTTTATCCAGTTCATTTTTCATACCTTAAAATTACCAAAAAAACCGCCCTAAGTCAATGAAAAAATGGCTTGACTGGCCCCTTATTTAGTTATATATTTAAAGGTCGGCTTCCGGCCGCCGGTTTTAATGCGCTAGATAAATGCTCAACCTAGAACAACAAATATATAACCAGCTGGAAAAGGCGAAAAACATCCTAATTGCCTTCTCCGGCCAGAAAGGCGGCGATGCCCTGTCTTCCGCCCTGGCTCTTTGCCTGGCTCTAAAGAAGCGAGGCAAGGCGGTTGATGTCGTGGCGCCAGCTGACCGATCTTTGCGGGAAGGCTTCTCTTTCCTGCCTGAGGCCGAAAACATCGGCTCGGGTCTCAGCAACCTCAGGCGCTTCGTCGTTTCCGTTGATATCAGCCAAGCTAAAGTGAGCCAAATAAGATATTCGGTCGAAAACAACCAACTAAATTTCATCATCTCGCCTTCGGAAGGTTGGTTCAAGCCGGAAGATGTCAGCGCCAAAGCCGGGGAATTTAAATACGACCTAATTATCATCCTCGGTTCGGCTGACCTGGAATCACTCGGTCCTATCTATGACGAGAACGTGGAGTTCTTCTACAAGACAAATGTCATAAACATTGACAATCAATCAGGCAATGAGGAATTTGGGCAGATAAACTTCATTGACTTAAACGCGGCTTCAGTCAGCGAGATAATCTTTTATCTTATCAAAAACTATGATGAGAAGCTGATAGACGAAGACGCCGCCACCTGCCTGCTGGCCGGCATCATCCAAGCCACCCGCAACTTCAAGACGGCCAATCTCACCCCGCGTACTCTGCTCGGCACCTCGGAACTCATCAGCTTCGGCGCCAGGCGCGAAGAAATTGTTAACCATCTATACCGCTCCCGCGACTTAAGCACTCTCAAACTCTGGGGCAAGGTACTCAACAACCTGAAATCGGAAGCTGGCGGCGCCTTAATTTGGTCGCAGCTTAGCCGTAATGATTTTGCCGACTCCCAGGCGGCGGAAAGCGGAGTTGAAGAGATAATCGACGAGTTAGTCGCCAATGTTCCGGGGGCCAAGCTGATTGCCATCCTATCAGAAGTTTCTGCCTCAAAGACGCGCCTCACTCTCTACTCCTTCCGCGGGGTTAATGCCCTGGAAATGATCAAGGAATATAAGCCCCAAGGCAACATCCGGCTGGCCCGGGCCGAACTGAATAAGGATCTGGGAACGGCTAATACCGAGCTAATTCCAGAGCTCAAAGCCAAGCTTGATAAATTAAAATTATAATGATATAAAGTATCTTGTGGCAGCACTAAGCGCCAGCGCCTAGGCGCCTATAGCTCAGGTGGTTAGAGCACCGCTCTTATAAAGCGGGGGTCGATGGTTCAAGTCCATCTAGGCGCACGTAAAAAAAATTTAGGGGCTCGTAGCTCAGCTGGTTAGAGCGTTACGTTGACATCGTAAAGGTCACTGGTTCGAGTCCAGTCGGGCCCACCAAGATGAAAAAGCCGGTTTTCCAAGACCGGTTTTTTCTTTTATCCATACCTTGACTAAATCCTTAATCAATGATTAAATAAGCTGATAATCAATCGCAAATTAACAACCAAATACCCCTATTAGAATGGAAAAACAACAAGCACCGACATTGTTCCCGATCGGCTTATATCCGGGAAATGCCATCTCCCCCGTTGACGGGAGATACAGAGAGAAAACAGAAGCCCTGGCTCCATATTTCAGTGAAAGCGGCCTGATGAAGTACCGCCTGCTGGTGAGCGTGGAGTATTTCATCGCCCTGTCTGACATGGCCAAGATCATCCGGCCCCTAGGAAAGGCTGAGCTGCGCTTCCTGCGCAGCCTGTATCGCTTCTTCTCCGATGATGACTATGCCGCCATCAAGGAGATAGAAAGCGTCATCCATCATGATGTAAACTCAGTAGTCCGCTTCTTGAAAAAGAGGCTGGAAAACCACCGCACTCTCCGCGAACTGGCGGAATTCGTACACTTAGGCCTAACCTCGGAAGACCTCAATAATACCGCCTATGCTTTCCAGCTCCGGGGTGGTCTAACTTTATTAGCCACCGGCTACGAAGCGGTTATGGCCGAGCTCCTGATTGAGCTGGTCAAACCCCATGCTTGGACGTCGATGCTGGCCCATACTCATGGCCAGCCGGCATCGCCGACAACGGTCGGCTGGGAAGCGCATGTCTTCTACCACCGCCTCTATCCGATATACAAAGAATTGATGAGGATGAGCATTTTGGTAAAATTCGGCGGAGCGACCGGCGGGCATAACGCTCTAAACATCGCCTACCCTGAAATCGACTGGCGGAACTTCTCAAAAAAATTCATCGCCAGGATCAACCGAATCCATGACAGCAACCTAAAACTGTTACCCTTTGTATATAATCCGTATACAACGCAGGTGGAACCGCATGACACCTATGGTTGTCTCTTTGACACCATCAAGCGCGCCAATACCGTTCTGATTGATCTCTGTCGCGACGTCTGGACATATATCTCCATGGATTACTTCAAACAGAAGCCAAATCCGGAGGAAGATGGTTCCAGCGCCATGCCAAACAAAGTCAATCCGATTGATTTTGAAAGTGCCGAAGGCAACTTCGGCCTGGCTAATATGTTTTGCGAGTTCTTCAGCCACGATCTGCCACTTTCCCGAATGCAACGGCACTTGACCGACTCTACCATTATCCGGAATTTCGGGACTGCTTTCAGCCACACGGTTATCGCTTTGGCAGCGGTCAAGAAAGGTTTGGGAAAGATCTATGTGGATAGCGAGGATCTGATGTTTTTCCTCAACAATAACTGGAGCGTCATAGCCGAAGCCTATCAGACCATACTGAGAAAGCATGGCGTGGCTAAAAGTTATGACTTGCTCAAAAAAGCCACCCGAGGCAAACATGTGGACAGAAAAACTATGATGATATTTGCTGGCCAAGTGGTCAAAGAAAATGGCTTGCCAGAATCTGTCTATGAAGAGCTCCTGGCTGTCACCCCGATGAATTATATCGGCGACCGGACAACCCCCTTCTCTGGAAAAAAGCCTTAGGCCCCCCAGGCCCTTACCCAAGGGCCTGTTTTTTATCCCTTTCATTTACTATTCCCCGAATTTCTGCTAAATTGGAAACAGAAAGACAACTATATGCTTTTTGCTAAAAAATCCCAAGCGCCACAACAAATCCAAGAAGATAACCCGTCTATCGCCCAATGGCTGGAAGAGGAGGGGCTGGAAACAGAGGGCCAATTGGCGCTTGATGTCTACCAAACTGACAAGAAAATCGTCATCAAATCAACCATTGCCGGAGTCAAGCCGGAAGATTTGAAGATATCCCTCCATAACGACCTGCTAAGCATCCGGGGACAGCGCCAGGCCGGGAGCGAAGCTGGAGACGGTGACTATCTCTTCCGAGAATGCTATTGGGGAGCATTTTCCCGTTCCGTCATTCTGCCGGCCGAAGTGGATAGCAAGCGAGTAGAGGCCGAGCTGGAAAACGGCGTTCTGACAATTACTCTGTATAAAATGGAGGGCGGAAAGATAGAAATCAAAGTCAAGGACTGAGTCCTGACGAATAAAACCATGCCTGCCAAGAAGATAGCCATTATCGCCATAAGCCTCGTCGCCCTCGTCGCCGTCCTGATTGGGGGCGTTTATTTTAACTGGAACCGCCAATATCGAGGCCGGATATATCCCGGGGTTATGGTCGGGAAACTGGACCTGTCAGGACTAAACCAAGAAGAGGCTCGCCGTCAGATAAGCCGGGCGATAGCTGAAATAGAAAAAGCTGGCTTAGAGCTGAAGTACGAGTCAGAAAGCCGGGCCCTCTTTCTCACCCCTCTATCTTTAAGCAGCGACTCCTCATATCCGGCTTTAATCTTCGATATTGAAGGTAGCTTGAAACAGGCTTGGGAAATTTCAGAAAACAGCTCATTTTTTAATTATCTTATTTTTCGAATCAATCCTTTCAAACAGAGAAATTTTTCAGCCGAATTTAGCTTGGACGAGCTTCGAACCAAGACAATGGTGGCGGAAATTTTCCCCGCTCTTGATATTCCGGCAAAAAATGCCAATTTTGACTCTGGTTCGCCCCTTAGCATTTCTCCGGAAAGATTGGGTAAATCAATAGATTACGATTTTGTTTTGTCACAAATCAGAAGTCGCCTGGAAAACCTCAGCCTTGAAATCATAGAGGTCCGCACTATTACTGACTACCCCCTGGTCACAGCGGAAGACTTGGAAAAATTCCGGCCAGAAGCCCAGGACCTGCTCAACCGCGGGCCATGGAAAATTATCTTCTCAGATGAAGAGGGGGAAAAGTCATGGGAAATAAGGGCAGAAACCTTAGCGGGCTGGCTAGCCGTCAAAGACGAGGGAAGAAAAAGCCAGCTCAGCCTGGACCAAGAGAAAATCAAAAATTATTTGTCTGAAAAAATCTCTCCGGAAATAGACCAGGAGGCTATTCAGCCGCGTTTTGAAATCGCTGGTAGTCGGGTTTCCAGCTGGCAAGTCGGCCGTAGCGGCCGACAGGTTGATTTAGAAGAAAGCGCAACAAAAATTGAAGCCTCTTTCCTGAATTTGCCGCCAAAATCAGCCGAGCTTGTCATTAAAGAAATATCAGCTGAAGACCTAAGCGCAGAAAACCGTTTTCAAATAGAAGAAATCGTTGGCACTGGCCACTCTAACTTCTCTGGCTCACCGGCCAATCGAAGGCATAATATAAAAACTGGGGCCAATGCTCTCCATGGCCTGCTGATCAAACCGGGGGCGGAGTTCTCCTTAATAAAAGCCTTGGGTGAAATAGAAGCAAAAACCGGCTATCTGCCGGAACTAGTAATCAAGGGCAATAAGACTATACCAGAATACGGCGGCGGCCTCTGCCAGATAGGCACGACTATTTTCCGGGCCGCTCTTGCTTCCGGGCTGCCAATAACCGCCAGAAGAAACCATTCCTACCGTGTCTCTTATTATGAGCCGGCTGGGACTGACGCGACTATTTACGACCCTTCGCCTGACCTGAAATTTATAAATGATACCAACAACTATATCCTGATTCAAGCTAGAATAAGCGGCAATGATCTTTATTTTGATTTTTGGGGAAAGAGTGACGGCCGAACTGCCACCACGACCTATCCCACGATATATAATATCGTTAAGCCGGCGCCGACTAAAATAATTGAAACTACCGAGCTGGCTCCAGGAGAGAAAAAATGTACTGAAAGCGCCCACAATGGCGCCGACGCCTTCTTTGATTATACTGTCGTCTATCCAGAAGGGGCGACCACGACCTCCGTCCAAACCAGACGCTTTAGCTCCCACTATATTCCTTGGCAGGAAGTCTGCTTGCTGGGGGTTGAATCGGCCAGCTCTACCAGCGCCACCACCAGTCCGGAAACAAAGCTGGAAGAAGCCTCTAGCACCCCGGAAATATAAGAACCCAACAAAAAACAGCCCCTGCGGGCTGTTTTTTAATTTTGCTAAATTATTTGACTATCTCTCCTTCTATCGGGGCGGTGGGGCCGCTATGTTTATGCTTAAACATTATCACCTGTTGCAGGGCGGTTAAAAGGGTCAAGACAAACCAATACAGAGTCAGGCCGCCCGGCAAAGAAATGCCGATGAATATAGTAATGGCCGGCATAAAATATAGCATCTGTTTATTCATGATAGCGGTCATATTCTCAGCCGCATCTGTTCCTTTTTCAATCTTTGGCTGCTTAGCCATCATCATCTTAGCCTGCCAAAACTGGGCCAAACCAGCTAAAACCGCCAAATAGACATTGGGCTTGGCTAAATCAAGGAAGCCAAAAGAAATAGTATGCATTATTTCCGGCCTCTGAATGAAAGGATACACGAGCTCCAAATTATTATTTATCCCGTCAGCAAAGACCCGATATACCGCCCAAAGAAAAGGTAGCTGGATAAGCAAGGGAAGACAAGATGAAAAAGGATTTATTTTATTTTCCTTGTACAAATCCATGGTCGCGCGGCTAAGGCCCGCTTTGTCCCCTGAGTATTTTTTCTTTAACTCTTGTAACTTGGGCTGGAGATCTTGCAAGGCTTTCTGGGAATTTATAGCTTGGCGGCCAAGCGGCCAAAAAACCAATTTAATCACAACGGTCAAGAGGATTATGGCAATGCCCAGGTCCTGAAAAGAGACGGTGTTATACAAAAAAACCAGAAGATTGAGGATAGGTTGATAGAAAATTGTGGTAAAAATTTGTGACATATATTTTTTTATTTGACTGGGTCGTAACCGCCTTTATTCCATGGATTACAGCGCAAAATGCGCCAGCAAGCCTTGAATCCGCCTTTTATTAAACCGTATTTATCTATGGCTTGGGCGCTATATTCCGAACAACTCGGATAAAAACGGCAAAAGCCATGGGGATAAAATGCTTTCAGCGGTCCGTGATCAAAAGATAGGGTTTTTTGATACAGACGAATGAGAGAAATAACTAAATATTTAGGAAAATTTCTTAAATATTCGCCCATATTTAAAAATTAAACAAATGCCCCCAATTTTTTTAAACCGGCTATTAAAAGATTCCTTATTTCAAAAAATTCTTTATCTAATATTAAAGGAAAAACTATAATAACTATATCATGTCCAGGCCTTAGCTCCGGCAGTATTGATTTTAGAACTTCTCTTATCTGACGCCTAATTTTATTCCTTAAAACAGCTTTTTTGCTAACTTTAGTATTAATCAGTATGCCGAAACGTACCAAGCCAAGATCATTCTTAGCGCGCTTCAAACCAAAAACCTTTCCATAAAAAGATTGGCCGGTTTTGAAAACCCGGTCAAACTCTTTATCCTTGCTAATTCGGTTTTCGCGGCTTAGCATGTAAGCTCGTTGCTACTTTGAGAGCTTTTTTCTTCCTTTGGCCCGACGACGCTTTAAAACATCACGTCCATCCTTGGTTTGCATCCGTTTTATAAACCCGTGCTTCTTTTGCGCCCTCTTCTTGTTGGGCTGATATGTTCTTTTTGTTGGGCTGATATGTTCTTTTCGGCATAGAATAAGCTTAACCTACATTAGTGTTTTTACAATAACACCTTTTTTTAGGGAAGTCAATTAAGAAATAGGGTTATTTATAAAAGTTATCCACCCCTTTTCAACATATCTTTAACAGTGATTCGCCTTGTGAAAAACTCCTTTATCTAATATAATTAAGCCAGATTAAATCGTCCCGCGCTTAAAGGTAATAAATAAGACTAATCCCCACTCTTAATATGACCAACGAGCAGGTCTGGCAATCTGTCTTGGGCGAAATTGAGCTTAATCTCTCTCGCGCCAACTTCATCACCTGGTTTAAAGATACCTTTATTTCCTCTTTTGAAAATGAAAGGGTGGTTATCTGCGTCCCAAACGCGTTTGTTAAAAAATGGCTTGAGGAAAAATATCACAAAAATATACTCGGCGCCTTAGAAAGCGTCACAAAGAACAAAATCAAGGAGGTTATTTATAAAATAGAGATCCGTCGTGGGGGAGGACAGGAATTTGTCATTAACCAGACAAAGCCTGAAATCGGGATTGATGAAAAAAATGAGACAAAAAAACCAGTCACACCATCCAACCAAAATAACGGCACTGTAAATCGCTTCGGATTAAACCCCCGCTATTTATTTGAAAGCTTTATTGTCGGCAAAGGGAACGAATTGGCCCATGCCGCCTGTCTGGCGGTAGCCAATAATCTAGGCAAATCCTATAACCCCCTCTTTATCTACGGCGGGGTTGGTTTAGGAAAAACCCACCTACTTCAGGCTATCGGCAATGAGGTGGCTAAATATACTGACAAAATTCTCTATACAACCAGCGAAAAGTTTACCAACAATTATATCCAGGCTGTTCAAACCGGAAAAGCTAAAGAGTTTAAAAATCTTTATAGAAATGTCGACCTTCTACTTGTGGACGATGTCCAGTTTATGGGAGGGAAAGACGGTACCCAAGAAGAGTTTTTTCACACCTTCAACGAGCTCCAGCAAAATGATCGACAAATAGTTATTACTTCTGATAGACCGCCAAAATCAATCCCCGCCATTGAAAAAAGGTTAATTTCTCGATTTGAGGCGGGCATGGTCGCTGATGTGGGTAAGCCAGACATTGAGACTAAAATAGCTATTTTGGAAAAAAAGGCGGCGGAAAAAGGATTTCCTTTAGACAAGCAGATATTAACTTACATAGCTGAGCATGTTAAAAACAATATTCGGGAACTAGAAGGGGCCCTTATTAAAGTAATCGCCTCTCACCAATTCAAAAATTTGGAACCAAGCATGAAATCAGTTAAAGAAATATTAAATGATTTTGTGTCTAATATTCAATTAAAATCCCTATCACCTAAAGAAATTATTGAAGCGGTGGCTAAATTTTATAACCTCACTTACAAAGATATAACTGGGGAAAGCCGGAAAAAAGAACTTGTTGGGCCAAGACAAATCGCTATTTTTCTTATTAGGGAAGAGCTAAACACCTCATATCCCACAATAGGCACTGAGTTGGGTGGGCGAGACCACACCACCGCGATGCATGCCTACAATAAAATTTCCCAAGAAGTTAAAGATAGGGGTAATGAAAAAATAAAACAGGAAATAGAATCAATTAGACAACTCTTTGTTTCAGCTTATTAAATTCCTTGTTGACTGCTTGTGGAAAGACACTGAATTAAATTGCTTGGTTTGGGTATAAGTGTAGTGATCTTATGTTTTATAAACAATAAGTTAATTACAATCCGTTTTCTGGCCACAAGTTTTTCAACAAAGAAATTTAAATAAACCCTAAATAAAAACTCGTAATTAAGCCTAAACCCGAATTATCCCCACGCTTATTATTACTATTATTTAAATATAGAATAATAAATAATTAAATATATGAGGTTATACAGCCTCCAAGAAAACTTAAAAAAGGGACTGAACATAGTTGGACACATTACTAGCAAAAACATCAACCTCCCCATATTAAATAATGTCCTAATTAAGGCTATAGACGGAAAAATAGAACTTATCAGCACTAATTTGGAAATCGGAATTATTAGGCAGGTTCGGGGTAAGGTGGAAAACGAGGGGCAATTTACGGTTGATTCCAAGCTTATTAGTGAGTATATAAATCTTTTAAATACTGGAGAAAAGGTAAAAATTGAAGAAAAGGGGGGTGAACTCAAGGTGGAGTGCGGAAATTATAAAACAAAGATTAAGGGTGAGGAGGCTAAGGATTTCCCGTTAATCCCAAGCATTAACAAAAAAGATGGCTTTACCTGTTCAGTGGTTGATTTTAGGCGAGCCTTAAATAGCGTCGCCTTTTCGGTTTCTAATAGCGAGAATAGGCTCGAGCTTACCGGTATTCTTTTTTCCTTATCTAAAAACAAACTAACCATGGTGGCCACCGACAGCTACCGTCTAGCTGAAAAAGAATTATTAGTGGATGTAATTGGTAGCCCAGAGGAGCAGAAACACATTATTCCATCACGAACCGCGCAAGAACTTCTCCGGGTGCTTAACAATCTAAACGATTCAGACATTGAGGGTGAAGAGCGGGTTAGTTGTTACTTCTCTGACAACCAGGTTTTGTTTTCAGTTGATTCAGTTGATTTAATTTCCCGGCTTATTAATGGAAATTACCCGGATTATAAACAAATTATTCCTAACAGCAAGGAAACTCAGGTTTTAGTGGATAGGCAAGAGTTAATTAGAGCGGTGAAGGCCGCGGCTTTATTTTCTAAAACCGGGGTTAATGATGTTACTCTGGTTTTTACCAAAGATAAAATAACTGTTTCCGCATTTTCTGGGTCTAGCGGCGAAAGCCAGGTTGAGCTTGAGGTAGAAACAGACGGTAAGGATAATGAAGTAACAATAAACCATCGATATTTATTAGATGGTCTAAATAATATAGATAGCCAAATAGTTTCCATTCATATTCTTAATAACAATTCACCCTGCTTAATTCAATCAGACAGATCCGATAACTATTTATATATTGTTATGCCTATTAGGCAATAGTTTTCTTTTGTTTATTAAAAACAGCCCCAAACGGGGCTGTTTTTAAAGTGGGTTTTATTAGTTAACAAGCAGGGTGATTTCATTACTTTTTATAACCCCTCCCATCCAATCTCTTAATTCTCCATAAAGAGCGTAATTTCCAGGATCAGCCTCCTCCCAAGAAACAGAAGTTGTTTGATTATTCAATTTAGCGCCCGTCCCTATTAATTCTAACGCGCCGGTTTCTAGGTTTTTACTCCAAACCAGCAACTTGGCGGATCGGATAGGAAAGCTGATTTGAAAAGTGATATTTAGGGGAAAATCTATGTTATTTAATGATGTGCCGCTGCTTGGAGAATTAAGGCTTAGACTGTTTTTTTCTAAGCCAACTGGGTTATTATTTATTTTCAAGTTAAAACTTAAGCTCTTTTCCCGGCAATTATTTAAATCATCACAAACTTTTACCGAAAGGGTGTGGTAGCCGTTATTTAAGAAATTTATTTTTTCTTTAACCCACCTCGATTCGCCGCCTTGTAAGAGCCAGAGATTTCCATTTAAATAATATTCGGTTTTAACTAGGCCTCGCGGGCCGCCAGCATCTAAGACAACCTCCAATTCATCCACGCTTATTGTCTCACCTTCTTCGGGGCTTAATATTTCTAAAAATGGCAAATCTTTTTCATCGCCTGATTGGCCATAGCCGTCCGGCAATTCTAAAGTGGAGCTGGCATTTTTTTCCGCCCAACGTTTAACCGCCCCTTCCCAAAGTTGGAATTGAGGGTCTTTTTCTGGGTTTTTAGGCTGCGGCCCCAAGGGGTCATCCTTATCTACATAGAAAAGAATGGAGTGGTGTACAGTTACAGATTTTTCGCCGATAAGCTCAGGGGGTGTATTGTTGTCAGCCAGCTGGCCAGTGCTTTGATCAACCAAAACAGTTTGGCTTGGTATTTCTCCGCCAAGCAGGGGTTTGTTAAACACCTTTTTTTCTGGAGCTGTAAAATTTTCTTTCGGCGTATCTCCTAGAACCCGGGACATAAAATCATGCCAAATCGGAGCGGCCAAGACGCTGCCGTCCGAGCCGGCGGCCATCGCGTCGTTATTGCTATTTCCCACCCAAACCCCAGCCACCAAAGACGGGGTGTAGCCAATGGTCCAGGCGTCATGGTAATCATTGGTCGTGCCTGTTTTTGCCGCCACCGGCCTTTCGCCGAGATTTAGGTAATTGCCGGCTCCAAATATGAAGGCGCGGGCGCCGTTATCGCTTAAGACGCTGTTAATTTCCCTGGCCGTCTGCGAGCTGATTACCCGTTTTGGTTCGGCTTTATATTCCTCCAAGATTTTTCCTTCCTTGTCTTCTACCTTCAGAATTCCGACCGCTGGATTTGTTTCTCCGTCCCGGGCGAAGGCGCTGTAGGCGTTGGTATGCTCCAGAAGCTTTACCTCAGCTCCGCCCAAAACCAGGGCCAGACCGAAGCGGTCTCGAGGATAGAGGGTGCTGTAGCCAAGCTTTTCTGCCAGGTCAATAACATTATTAATGCCGGCGAGATAGATAGCCTTTACTGCAGGAATGTTTAATGAACCAGCTAGGGCCTGGCGAATACTGACCGGGCCGTATTCTTTTCCGTTATAGTTTCTTGGCTCATACGGTTGGCCGCTGTCGGTAGAGAAGTTGGTCAACGTGTCATAAAGTATGGTTTCAGGCGAATAACCTTTTTCAAATAGGGCGGCATAGACGATCGGCTTCATTGATGAGCCTGGTTGGCGCGGACGGGTGGCCACATTAACCTGGCCGTCAATTTCATCATTAAAATAATCGCGTGAGCCAACCATGGCCAAGATCTGTCCGGTCTTCGGGTCTATCGCCACTAGGGCGGCATTATTCGCTTTATATTTTTCTTGGTATTTTTCGGTTTTTTCTTTAATTACCTCTTCGGCGATTTTTTGTTTATAAAGATCAAGCGTGGTGTATATTTTTAAGCCCTCTTGCTCAATCATTTTTTCTCCGTATTTTTCCGCCAGGATACCCTTGATGTACATGACAAAATGCGGGGCGGTGATATTGGTTTCCGGGCCCTTGAATTCTATTTCTTCAGCCTGCGCCTGATCTCGTTCTTCTGTAGAGATATAACCCTGTTCGACCATCAAAGAAAGCACATAATCCTTTCTGCCTAAGAGCAGGTCTTTATTGGGCCCGTATGGAGAATACCGGCTAGGCGCCTGGGTCATTGCTGCCAGTACGGCCGCTTCCGCCAGGCTAATGTTTTTAACGCTCTGGCCGAAGTATTTCTGGCTGGCAGCCTCTACGCCGTAAGCGTTTGAGCCATAGGGAATTTCATTTAAATACATCTGCAGGATTTCGTCTTTGCTGAACCTTTTTTCCAGGCGATAGGCTAGCACCAGCTCTTTTATTTTCCTGGTAATCTTTTTTTCCGGAGTCAAGACCGCATTTTTAATGAATTGTTGGGTCAGGGTTGAACCGCCGGCCCTTCGGTTGTAGAGGACATTGGTAATGGCCGTCCTAAACATCGCCCACAGACTAAAGCCCCCGTGCTTATAGAAGTTCTTATCTTCTATTGAAATAGTCGCCTCTTTGACATAACTAGGCATCTCATTTAAAGGGATAAGGGTGCGGCGCTGTTCCCCGTGTATCTCGTAGAGGATGTTTTCTCCGGTTCGATCGTATATCTTAGTGCTCTGGGCCACCGCTCTTTCTATTAGCTGGTTAGGATTGGGGAGGTTGCGGGTGATAGCCATGGCGTAGATGACAAATACAGCGAGCAGGATTAAGCCGGCAACAAAAAGCCTGGACACTAATTTTCGCCAATTGATTTTTTGGTTTTCCCGCCAAGACTTTTTCTTCTTTATCCCAGGATTACTGGGGTTCTGGTAATTTCTCCAGGATTCAGACTGTCTTTGCTTGAGTTGCTTGATTGGCATAGTTTTACCTTTTAGTCTAATAGTCTAATTATATCAGATATAAGAGGGTTTTAGAATTTGCCCTTAAATTGCACCTTTCTTTTGTTTTAGTCTATAATAACTATATATGCATCAGATTATAAGCCCGGACAACAATCAAATTAAGGAATTAGCTAAGTTGCGTCGGAGCGGCCGCCGTTATGATAATAGCCGCTTCCTGATTGACGGCCTAAGGGAGGTTAAGGAAGCAGCCATAGCTCATTGGAAACTAGAAACAATCTACTTTTGTCCCGAGATAAGCCAAGAGATGGCAGATAGCCTTTCTAAAATGGGGGCAGAGAAGCTTGTTTCTCTCAGCCCCCAAGCCTTCTACAGAGTTTGCTACAAGGAGAATCCCGACGGCGTTTTAGCTGTAGCTTATCGGCAAGCTAAGACCATAAAAGACATCAAACTACCAAAGACCCCGCCGCTTATCGTGATTTTAGAGGCTATTGAAAAGCCAGGGAATCTTGGAGCAATAATCAGGACAGCTAAAGCGGCTGGGGTTGATGCTATTATCGTTAACGACACCAAGGTTGACCTATATAATCCCAATGTCATTCGTTCCAGTCAGGGCCTAATTTTTAGCAGTCAGATAATCCAGGTTGGCAGGGAAGAGACAATAGATTGGCTCAAAGAGTATAAGATAAGGAGCCTAGCCGCCGCGACTAGCGCCACCAAGGAGTATTGGCGGGGCGACTTGGCTTCTCCTATCGCCCTGGTCTTTGGATCCGAGGCTGAGGGCTTGAGCCAGGAGTGGCTCAAAGCCGCAGACGAAAAGCTGCTTATCCCCATGGCCAAAGGAGTGGACTCATTAAATGTCTCAGTTTCGGCCGGCCTTTTAATCTATGAAGTTAGGCGTCAAAGGGCTAAGATTAGGTAAATTGATGGATTGACAGATATTAATTAATCTATTAACATAAGGGGGACGCCCTTATTTCGCGCCCATAGTTCAATGGATAGAACGGGAGCCTTCTAAGCTCTTAATGGGGGTTCGATTCCCTCTGGGCGTACCAGCCGCCTTAATGGTGCCTATGGTGTAGCGGTAACACGCAAGATTGTGGCTCTTGAATTCTGGGTTCAACTCCCAGTAGGCACCCAAACATATGATCGAAGAAGAGAAAAACGAGTTAGGCCAACCAGAACAGCTAATTCCCCTCAACCCAGAAGACCAGCCGTTATCTCCGGAGCAGCTTGAGGACATTGAAGGGCCGATGGATGAAAAGGATCCTTTTGAAGCGCCAGACTTTTCTATTATCAAAGAAAGATTGGCCGAGAGCGGCCTGGAAGCGATAGGGGAAAGGGAAATTTGGAGCGGCGGCTCTTTTGGCCCGCTGTTTCGCATTAAGGTAAAAGATAATCAAGGCTGGGAGGGTTATGTGATTGAGCGGGCTTTTACAGAATTCAAGGATATAGAGCGGCGCTTCTCTGTGATTGATAAAAAAGAAGAAGACGAGGCTGATTCTGAGCCAAGATATGAAGTGAAAGGCGGGAAGGAAGACAAATTGGTTATAGACTATTTGTATAACGAAGAAAAAGCCCTCAAGGCTTTGCAACACATCAAAGGCATCCCCAAGTTCTATGGTGCTGCCTATGACGACCTTCTTGGTTCCACTTTGGAAGAATTCATCAACGGATATGATCTGAGCTTGGCTTTGGCCGAAGAGAATCCCAAGGACAAGGAACAGCTCATTGCCGCCTTGGATAAGGTGAAAGAAATATACAAAGAAGCGGCTGAAGCTGGATATATCCACACCGATCCACTTGGTTCAACTATTATGGTTGATGAACAGAAACAGCCTTATTTAGTCGATTGGTATCTATATGAGAGAGGATCGATAGACAAGGATGAGGATATAAAAGAAAAGTATCTGGAGGGCCTGGCTAAGATTGAGGAGGCCCAGCGCCGCTTGTCCCAAAAGGCCGCTTAAATAATTATCATGTCCGTCGATTATCAAATATACGACCGCCGTTTTTTCCGCAATACCATAGAATTCGAGGCCGGCTCGGCGCAAGCCGCGGCCGGTATTTTATATCGCCATTTCCAACCTAAATCGGTTATAGACATTGGCTGCGGCTGCGGCATTTATCTCCGCCAGCTCCAGGCTCTGGGGGTAGAGATAGCCGGCTATGACGGGTCGCCAGCGGCCCTAGAAGAATCATTAGTTGGAGACAAAATAAAAATAGCCGACTTAAGCCAGCCTTTTTTCCCAGACAAAAAATACGATCTTTGTCTCTGCTTTGAGGTGGCCGAACATCTTCCGGCAGAGAGCGCCGATGTCCTAGTCGATTCACTGGTCCGCTGTTCCGACATCATCGCCTTTACAGCCGCCATACCCGGCCAAGGACCAAAGAGCATCGGGCACATCAATGAACAGCCCCATGAGTATTGGATAAAAAAGTTTCAAGCCAGAGGTTTCACTTGGCAAACCGCTCTGTCTGAAGAATTGAAGGAAGAGCTCGAGTCAGCCGGCGTGGTCTGGTGGATAGTCCAGAATTTGATGATATTTAAGAGAAAAAGGCCATATATTTACAGATTCTGCCTGAAGATATATAATATAATTAAGAACTTTTTAAATTAATGTTAGGTGGAGGCAGCTCATTTCTGAAGAGTGCTGTTGGGCATTAGAGGGATTGATTCTAGCTCTATTGGGCAATTAGGTAGGGCTCATTAGAAAAAGGGCGTGAGGAGCGCAAAAAACCAGCGAAGCTGGGCGTATCCAGACCATCAGCTAAGGCCTCTAAGCCATACTACAGCCTGCAAGCAGAATTGCGGGGTCCCCTCAATTGGCAGGGGTTAGCTGTTTTAGGAGAGACAAGTCCGCTTGTTATCTAGTATGCGCCGAAGCTGTGGGGGTTCTTCCTATCGGAAAATCCGCCAAGAGTCTAACACAAGTTTTGAGGGGGATTTCCGTTACCCCTCTTTTTATTTGACAAAAACGAGCAGAGCTATATAATAACTATACATTTCTTTCCTAAGGCGGCCACAAATTTCCGTAGTGCTTGGCAGCAAAAATTCGCTTCACATTTCCGCGCCGCCTAGAGCCCTTTTCCAGGGCTCTTTTTTGTCTTTTAGGGGCCTTCTTGCTATGATTGAGGGGCGATATAAACTATAAATATATGGTTAAAGTAAAAGTATTGATCATCGGTTATACTTCAGCCGATAATCCCGAATCCGAATCGGAAAGAACCTGTTCAACCGTCACCCTTGTCCAAGATAAAGGTTTCAACATGGTAATCGACCCGGGAGTTATGGGAGATGTGAACCAATTGATTTCTGCTTTGGCAGAAAATGGTTTAAAGCCGGCAGACATAAACATGGTAGGCCTCACCCATTCGCACATTGATCATTATCGCAATCTCGGCCTTTTTCCGCAGGCTAAAGTTTTAGAATATTACGGAATTTGGGATAATGATACGGTTGAAGACCGACCGGAAAGTTTGAGCCCCAGCTTAAAGATAATCGAGACCCCTGGGCATAGTCGGGAGGGAATAACCTTTTTAGCAGAAACCGAATTAGGCATAGTTGCTGTCTGTGGCGATGTCTTTTGGAAAGAGAATCTGCCCGAGAAAGATCCGTATGCCGATGACCCAACTGCCTTAGCGCATAGCCGCCAGAAAGTTATGGACGCGGCCGATTGGATAGTCCCTGGTCACGGAGATATTTATAAGATAAAGAAATAAACATGGAGCTTGACTATCAAAAATACAAAGCCGCCTATTTCAGCATGGAAATTGCGGTTGGCCCAGAGATAAAAAATTACGCCGGCGGCCTTGGGGTCTTAGCTGGCGACCTGCTTCGGGCGGCCGCTGATGCCTCCTTGCCAATCGTTGGCGTTACCTTGCTACACGATTTAGGATATTTGGAACAAATAATAGATTCTGAAGGCAGGCAGCAAGAAGGGGAGACTCAATTCAGTTTGGATAAACTGGAAAAGCTGCCGACGAAAATCTCAGTAGAAATTGGATCCGAGAATATTAAAGTCGCTGTTTGGCGCTATCTTCTGCGCGGACTAAGCGGCCACATCGTGCCGGTTTTTTTTCTAGACACCAATTTAGAGGAGAATCCTTTTTCTAGCCGGGAAGTCACCCGTCGTTTATATCGAGGTGATGCCATTCGTCGCTTGGAACAAGAAATAGTTCTTGGCCGGGGAGGAGTGAGGCTGCTTGAAGCCCTCGGTTGCTCCGGCCTGAGAAAATTCTATCTCAACGAGGGCCATGCCAGCCTGGCGGCAATCGAACTATTTCTCAAATCCCAGGCCACAGATGACAATAGCCGCTTGGAAGAGGTGAGGCAAAAATGCCTCTTTACTACCCATACCCCCCTCAAAGAAGCCAATGACGTATTTGCCAAAAAGCTGGTTTTGGAATACCAGCCTGATTTTCCCTGGCATCTCAGCGGCCTTCTCGATGGAGCTGGTCGCCTGAATATGGCCAGAGCCGGGCTATATTTCAGCTCTTGGGCTAATGCCGTTTCTCAGCGCCACCAGGAAGTGATGGCTGACATATTTCCGGAATTTCAGATAGGGTGTGTCACCAACGGCGTTCATGTGCCATCCTGGGTATCGCCAGAAATGGCTGAGGTGTTTGACGCGCATCTGCCTGCCTGGCGACAAAACAACCAACAGCTTGAAAAAGCCGAGAGCTTGCCAACCGAAACCGTCTGGGCGGCTCATCAGTCAGCCAAGAAAAAACTGATTGAGTATGTTTTTTCAGCCACCGGGCGGAAGCTTGATCAAGATCGTCTAACGATTGTCTTGGCTCGTCGCTTTGCTCTATATAAAAGGCCGGAATTGATATTATCTGACTTAGGCAGATTAAAGAGGATTTCAGCGGCTGGCGGCGGCCTGCAAATTATTTTCTCAGGCAAAGCCCACCCCCAAGACAAAGCTGGCATGGAGCGCCTCAGGAAAATTTGGCTCACAGCTTCTGCAAGTGACGAAAAATTGCCAATAGTTTTCTTGTCTGGCTATGGAATAGAAATAGCCAGGCAATTAGTCGCCGGAGCCGATCTCTGGCTTAACACTCCCTTAGCGCCTTTCGAAGCCTGTGGTACTAGCGGCATGAAAGCCGCGCTTAATGGCGTGCCGCAGCTTAGCATCGCTGATGGCTGGTGGGCCGAGGGCGGCCGTCACGGCCAAAACGGCTGGGTGATAGAAGATAGGTCTGGTTTAGATCCGGACCGGTCCAGCCTTCTTGATGCTGATGATATTTATCGCCTTTTAGAAACTGAAATCATGCCTCTTTATTATCGCCAGCGTCCAATTTGGCAGAAGATGATGGTTCGCGCCATCGCTTTAGGCGGTTTCCGTTTTAGCGCCCAAAGAGCCATGGAGGAATATTGGCAGAGGGCCAAACTTTGATATAATGGAAATATGAAGAAACTAGCCTTGGCGGCAATATTTTTAATTAACTTAGGCATTATCATTTATCTTTGGTCGAGCCAGTCAGTCCGCTTCTTGTCGGCTGGCCAGGCCGGACTTTTTATTTCCCTGGGTCGCTTGGTTGGCCTGCTGGCAGTGTATTTGGTTCTTTGGCAACTTGTTCTTATCGGCCGGGCGAGATTCATAGAGCAGACTTTCGGCTTTGATCGCCTGGCCGCCTTCCATCGTTTAAATGGATTGATTGCCTGGATATTCATTTTTCTCCATCCATTTTTTATTATTCTGGGCCGGGCCAAGCTGGGCGGAGTGAGTTTCTTAGGCGAATTCTTATCATCTCTTTCTCCTGAGGCTGAGCTTGGGTCGGCTTTTATCGCCGTTCTTATATTCACCTTTATTATCATTATCTCTTTTGGGGCGATGAGGCGGAAATTGAAGTATGAGGCCTGGCATTATATTCATTTCCTTACTTACTTAGCTATTATCTTAGCCTTTGGCCACCAATTAGAGATGGGCTATGACCTCCAAAAGAATTGGGCTGCGGCCTATTGGTATCTTCTCTACGCTATTGCTATTTTGCCTTTGATTTATTATCGCCTCCTTTGGCCTGCTTTTTTGTATTATCGCCATCGTTTCCAAGTGGCAAGAGTGGTCAGGGAGAACCCTTGGGTGATTTCCGTGTATATTTCAGGCCGCCAAATGGATCGTTTTTATTTCCGAGGCGGCCAATTTATAGTTGCTCGTTTTTTGAGCAGAGAATTAGCCTGGCAAGCCCATCCTTTTTCCCTGTCCCAAGCATTTAACGGGAAGGAGCTGAGATTGACGATAAAGAATCTTGGGGATTATACGGCCAGTCTGCCTAGCAAGCTTCGCCCTGGCCAGCCGGTTTGGCTGGAAGGGCCATATGGCATCTTCACGGGCCGGCGGGCCAAAGGGAGCAAGCTTGCCCTTATCGCTGGCGGCATTGGCATCACGCCCATCAGGAGCCTAATAGAGGATTCGCCTGACAAGGACAAGGTTTTGGTTTACTCTGCTCGCCAGATGGAGGAGATGGCGCTGAAGCCGGAGCTGGACAGTCTGGCCGGACATAATTTGCGCAATGAATATTTGGACTCTTCTTCCGGGCGTTTGGATAAAGATAAATTGAGCCAGCTCCTGCCTGATTATCAGGAAAGAGAGTTTTATCTCTGCGGCCCTTGGCCGATGATATCGGCCGTCAGAAAAGCTCTCCGAGAACTAGGCATAAAAAGAAACCGGATATATTTTGAAAAGTTTTCCTTAGGCTAAGTATATGAGTCGAGAAATAATTAAAAATGATTTTTCTTTTTGGCGCTATTTGATGAACTTTTGGACCGTTCTCTTCTTGCTCTTTATCGTCTTTGATTTCTCCAGTCAGAATGGCTATGGTAGCATTTTGAATATCCTGGCCGCAGTCTATATTAGCGTTTTAGCCATCTATGTCGGCAATAAAGAGTTCGAACGCTGGTATAACCGCCACCAAGGCCAGCATCCAGGAGAAATGTTCGTGATTATCTGGACGGTTGTCATGCTGGGCTTATTAATGGGCGACATGCTGCTCGGCCCTAACTATGAAGTGCCCGGAGCAGTTGTCTCTTCATATATTGCAGTTTTGACAATTTTAGCCATCACCCGCAAATCAAAACAACTCTATCGAGCTAAGTCTAAATAGTTCTATTATTCACTAATCAATAATACTATGGTACAGGCTAAGAAAAAAACTAGTTCTAAGCAGGACCGCTTCAAACTCAACAGCCATGAGCTGGTCGCTAAGGTCAAAGAGCTCATCAAGGAGGGAAATATCCGCCGCATCATCATCAAGAATGAAAAGGGGAAGGTAATGATGGAAGTCCCAGTAACCTTTGCCGTTGTCGGCACGGTCTTCGCCCCGGTTCTGGCGGCCATTGGCGCTCTAGCTGCTCTTATGACAAAATGCACCATTGAGGTCCAGAGGAAATAATTTTGAAAGAAAAATAAAAAAGCCGGGGACAATCCCCGGCTTTTTCGTAATTATCTTTTAATACATCATTTCCAGGATTTCATCTCGGCGTTTTTCCATGGTAGCTTGATCAATGGCTTCTAAATTGAGGCGCATTTTTGGTTCGGTATTCGAACCGCGGACATTGAACCAGAAATCGGAATATTCCACGGAGATGCCGTCTAATCGGGCAATTTTTCCATCCGGGTAGCGTTCAGCTATCCTGGCGAAAACCGCGTCTTTGTCCGCTACCGTCCGATTTATTTCTCCGGAAGCGAAGTAGCGGCCGTATGGGGCGACATATTCAGAAATTTTTTGGCCGGAAGCTGAAAATTCAACCAAGAGCTTCAAGATCATAATAGGCGGATATTCAAAGCAGCCGATGGAATCATTAAGATAGAAATGCCCGGACGATTCACCCGCGAAATATATATCTTCTTTGAGCATCTGCTCCTTGATTAATGAATGGCCGACCCGGGTGACAACCGGCTGGCCTCCGGATTCAGTGATCAGATCAAGGGTAATCTTGCCCGGCCTGACATCATAACCGATTTTTGCCCCAGGCTTGTCTTTGAGAAATATTTTAGCTAACAGCCCTCTAACTAAAGCGGGCTCAATTGTCCGCCCTAAATCATCGATAAAGAAGATTCGATCCCCATCCCCGTCTGTAGCCAGGCCAAGATCTGCTTTGTGGTGGACAATCTCATCTTGGAGTTGTTTGAGATTTTCCGGCTTGAGCGGATCAGCCTCATGGGCGGGGAAGCCGCCGTCCAGAGGGAAGTTCAGCTTTATCAATTCTAAAGGAAGATGCTTAACCAAAGCTTCCAGGTATGTCGCGCCCATGCCGTTAGCCGTATCAGCGACGACTTTCATGGGTTTGATAGCGGCGATATCGGCAAACTTTAAACCGTGTTTTATCTGTTCCTCCAAGACCTCGCGATTTTCTGTTGTCTTACCGGCTTCAGCCGCCGGCAGGAAGCGATTTTCCAAGACCTTCTCTTTCAAAAATTCCATGCCCGTCTCCCCGCTTATCGGCACCCCTTTGGCCCGCACTAGCTTGAAGCCGTTCCATTCTTTGGGGTTGTGGGAGGCTGAGACAATGATGCCGCCATCATAGCTCCAGAAGCCGACGGCGAAGTATAATCCAGGCGTGGAAACCAGGCCAAGATCGACCGCGTCCGCCCCAGCTTCATTCAAGCCTCTAATCAGGCTGTCCTTGAGGCCGGGAGATGACAGGCGCATATCAGCGCCGACAGCGATTTTTAACTTCTTGCCTGGGATATAATCAGGATCACTCTGGCGCAGGGCGACGAAAGCTAAGCCGAGCAAACGGCCGAGCTCATTGTCGAAATCCTGGCCGTATATGCCCCGGATGTCGTAGGCTTTAAATATTGACGAATTGATTTTTAACATAAGCCCAGAAAGCGCCCAGGCCGAAGCAGACGGCCAGGAGGCTGATTATCCATCCCACAGCCGGGATGGCGAAGAGGAGCCAGGAAACGAAGACGCCGACAGCCAAGGCAGGCAACAGCGATTTACCCGCCCCCATCTTTAATTGCTTAAGTAGCCAGGCGCCCAACCAGAGAGCCGTTAGTACACGAGCAACATAGATAGCTACGAGCCATTTAGCAGCGATGATTAGCCCCAAAGGCAAGCCAATGACAGTTATGATGAGAATGAGCGAGGCGATTGGCAGGACGGCGAAGATGAGGAGTCCGGAAAGAATTTTCCAGCCGGGTTGAGTAGGGAGTTTCTCCAACAGGCCGTCAATTGGTTTCCTCATTAGGAATATCATGGCCAGGCCGACGACTATAGCTGAGAACATTGCGATGATGCGGTCCAAAATCCAAGACCAGACAGCGCCGCTTTGTTTTGTCGGCCAATCGTGACGATTAGTTTGGCCGCTGACTTTTGCTTGTTCGGAAATTTGCGCTTGGCTTTTAGCCGTATAATTAAGGTTGCCGGCGATTTCTGTTCCAGAAGCGACAATCAGTCCGTCCGGGCGGGTTTCTTTAGAGAGTTTGAGATTGACATCTCTTCCAATCTTCGCGTCTATCATAACTTGAGCCGCCCCACCTTCAACGGATCCGTTGATTTCTCCGCGGATTTCTGCCTTGGCGGACATCACGAGAAGATCCCAGCCGATTTCTGAGTCCCGACCAATGAAGACTGTGTTGCCAAAGGCATTGACATTGCGTCCGACCGAGCCGTTGAGGCTGATAGCGCTTCCGGCAATACGGATGTTGCCGCCAACATCGCCATTGACGGTTATCGTTTGCCCGGCGGCGATCAGGTCGCCCTCTACTCGCCCATTGACGGTTATCGTTTGCCCGGCAGCAATCAGGTCCCCGGCGACATTGCCGTCAACCGTGATGGAATTTCCGGCCGCCATCAGGTTGCCGTCAACCACTTCTTCGGCCGGGATATAGACCGAGTTTCCAGTACGGGCGCCAGCGGCGCTGGCGGCTAAGATTGGCGCCGCCAGGAAGACTGGTAGCAGAAGGAAAAGCCAGAGTTTTTTCATATGGATGATTGTTTAATTAGCCTAAATGGTATATCCTAGTATCAGCTTTAATTATATCGCAAAAAGATGCAAGAGGCAATCAGATATTTAATTGAAAATTACGCAAGAAACATCTCTAGCCGCGATGAGCTGGAGGCTGCCAAGCGGGCGGTCTGCAAGCGCTTCGGCCTGAAATCCATCATTAATGCCGACATCCTTTCCGTCGGTCGTAATTTGGGCTGGCCGCAGCCGGGCGACAAGGGTCAAGCCCTATTTTTGAAGCTGCTGCGTAAACGATCAATCCGCACTCTTTCGGGCATCGCTCCGGTCGCCGTCCTGACTAAGCCCTATCCCTGTCCGGGCCGCTGTGCCTATTGCCCCCATGAGCCCGATGTTCCGGTTAGCTATCTATCCAATGAACCGGCGGTGATGCGGGCGATACGCTGCGGCTACGACCCGTATATCCAGGTGATTATGCGGCTGAAGGCCCTGGAAGCCAATGGCCATGAGCCGAACAAAATCGAGATCATCGTTATCGGCGGCACCTGGAGTTATTTGCCGGAGAAGTATAAGTATTGGTATATTCTCAACTGCTTTCGGGCGGCCAACGATTTCAAGATACAAAGAAAGAAGCTTCTCGCAGAGGGAAGCCAGTCGCCGAAGTCGCCGTATAAGCAGAGCTTGTCCCTGGAAGTGTTAAAGCGAAAACTACGTACAGAGCAGAAGAAAAATGAAAATGCTGCCTATCGCATCATCGGCTTGACTTTGGAGACCCGGCCTGATTATTTGAGCGAAGCTGAAGCTAGACAGATGCGCGAACTGGGATGTACCCGGGTAGAAATTGGCGTGCAGGCAATAGACGATAAGATATTAGCTAAGAACCGGCGTGGGCATGGAATAAAAGAAATTGCCGAAGCTACCGCCAAACTAAAACACTTCGGCTTTAAAGTCACCTATCATTTCATGCCGGCTCTTCCCGGATCATCTCCGACCAAGGACTTGGCGATGTTCAAAGCTTTGTTTAGCGACGAAAGCTTCCAGCCGGATCAAATAAAATTCTATCCCACGGTAGTGACCAAGGGAAGCCTGCTTTATCAATGGTATAAGCAGAAGAAGTATCGCCCATACTCTGATAAGGTTTTACAGCGTCTAATCGCTGGTTGCAAGGCGGTCGTTCCCCGTTACGTTCGAATTATCCGCCTGGTTCGGGACATTCCCGGCGAATCGATAATTGCCGGAAACAAGATTACCAATCTCCGCCAGGTTATGAAAGACCAGGGAGTTAGTTGCCAGTGCATCCGCTGCCGCGAGGCCAAGGATACGCCGATTGGAAATTATGCGCTTAGCGTTGTGAATTATCCAGCTTCTGGGGGCAGGGAATATTTCATCAGCGCCGATAGCCGTAACCGAAAAATCCTTTATGGCTTCTGTCGCTTGAGGTTAGATGTGTCCAGCCCGATTGCCCCCGCTCTTATCCGCGAGCTCCATGTGTACGGCGAGCTAAGGCCGGTCGGCTCAAGCGCTCTCATCCAGCACAGTGGCTTAGGTAAGAAGCTGCTGGCCAAGGCCGAGGTGATAGCCAGGCAGGCCGGGGCGGAAAAGATAGCTGTTATTTCTGGTGTCGGCGTCAGGGGGTATTATCGGAAATTAGGCTATGTTTTAAGGGGGAGTTATATGTATAAAACGTTGACATAAATTAATAATAGTGTTAGGATGCTTTGAAAATAAATTTCCCTTTTTCTTTAACAAAATCAAGTAATCATGAAAAAATTAAGAAAGGCCTTATTGGCCATGTTTGTTCTTCTGACTACGCTGGCTGGCATGGCGTTCGTTGCCTATCAGCAATCTATCGCCAGGAACATGGATTTCCCCTGGACATATGACCAGGAGCTGGAAAAGTATGTCCAGACGCCGATATTCCATCTTTGGCCCTTGGCCTATCCCCTGGCAGCGGCAATAGTGGTTTTCTTCGCCTGGGTCCTTTGGCAGAGAGCCAATGAATACGGAAGAAGAGAAATTGGCAGCAATGTTTTGCGAGCATGCTCCTGGTACCTCATCTTCTGTTTCGGAGTCATCACGATGATCGGTCTGGAGTCCTGGGGAGGCATAGCTACCCCGCCAGCAGAGGCCAATCAGTATTTTTATCTGACAGGAGGCCAGCAAATCCTTATTTTGGTCTTCTTATTAGTTTTTAGTATTTTTTCTGGCGTTGCGTCCATAGTCCATAAAAAAGAGGCCGAAGAAAGCTCATAAAAACCCTCAAAAATACAAGATCTCATACCAACCTTCACTGGTTGGTATTTTTTTGACAAAACCAGCCTCCTAAACTAAGATGAAGGTATGAAATACGACCATCTCAGCCGGCTTGATCCTGAAGCCTGGGCAATAATAGAGAAGGAGGAAAAACGCCAGGGCGAAGAGCTTGAACTCATCGCCTCGGAGAACTATGTTTCCCCGGCAGTTTTAGAGGCCATGGCCACGGTTTTGACCAACAAATACAGCGAAGGCTATCCCGGTCGCCGTTATTATGGCGGCAACCAAGTGATTGATGAGATGGAAAATCTGGCCGTGGAAAGGGCTAAGAAGTTATTTGACGCCGAGCATGTCAATGTCCAGCCGCTTTCCGGCTCCCCGGCTAATGCTGCGGTCTATATGGCCTTCCTCAATCCGGGCGACAAGGTCCTGGGCCTGAAGCTTGATCATGGCGGCCACCTTTCCCACGGCCACGGCGTGAATTTTTCCGGCCGCTTGTATAATTTTGTCCAATACGGAGTTAATTCAGACAGCGGATTGATAGATATGGATGAGGTGAGGCGCATCGCTTTGGCTGAGAAGCCGAAGATGATCGTTGCCGGTTTCAGCGCCTACTCCCGCGAAATCGATTGGGCCGGTTTCAAGCGCATCGCCGATGAGATAGGCGCTTTCACTTTCGCCGACATCGCCCATATCGCCGGCCTGATTGCCGCTAAGCAGCTGGCTAATCCGGTGCCGATTTTCGATGTCGTTTCCACTACCACCCACAAAACTTTGCGCGGGCCGCGCGGAGCCATCATTATGTGCCGGGAGCAGTATGCCAAGCAAGTCAACAGCGCCGTTTTTCCCGGCATGCAGGGCGGGCCGCATGACCATATTACTGCCGCCAAAGCAGTCGCTTTCGGCGAGGCCTTGAAACCGGAGTTCGTAGACTATGCCAAGCAGATAATTGCCAATGCCAAGGCCATGGCCGAGGCTTTCTCAGCTTTAGGCTATCGCCTCATTTCCGGCGGCACCGACAATCATCTGATGGTCGTTGATCTGAGTCCTCGTGGCCTGGCCGGGAAGGAAGCCGAGAAGGCCCTGGAAAAAGTCGGCATTTCCATATCCCGTTCCACCATCCCTAACGACCCGAACCCGCCGCTCAACCCTTCCGGCATCCGGC
>CAYSJT010000002.1:0-36085 GCA_964431625.1 uncultured Gammaproteobacteria bacterium
TTGCATGCCTTAGACACGCCGCCAGCGTTCATCCTGAGCCAGGATCAAACTCTCTGAAAGTTTTGATTGGCTCAAAGGCGTTTCTGCCGAAGCAGATAGCCCTTGATTATGTAGTTCCGTTTTTAAAAACGGATAAAATTTTTATGTTTCGAATTGATGCCGATTAGCATCAAAATTGAACATCACCATGATTGTTTGTTATTCGCTTGTTAACGTGCCCCCGAAATAGACAGAAAAAAACAGAGATAATCAATTATCTTGTTTTTCCTAGGATATTTCGTTTTGATTTTTAATAACCCCATTTTATACCAAAGCTACGGTGCTGTCAAGGGCTGGAAAATGCCCATTTTTCGGTTGACTTTTCCTGTTTTTCAGGCTATTATTATCTCATATTAATTAATTACAAATCTATGGGATTATTTGGCATGATGAAGTTTCATAATAATGATGAAGACTTCTTGGACAAGGCAAGTAAACACCCGGAAAGCGTTTCTGACAGGCCGGGAGAAAGAGGTCCGGTTGACGATGAGACCACCTATAACGATCCCGGAATGGACGAGGCCTTGATCGGCGGCCAGGATAATCCGAAGGAATTTGAAAATCTCCGTAAGCCGGGTGGCGCCTATATTAATGTTGAAGACCTCCCAGCCGAGGACTATGAGGAAGCGCTAATAGCCAGGATAGACGCCAGCTTGCAAGAGGAAATGAAGGATGCCGGTCCTGATCCTTATGGATACCGCGAGCTTGTTAGCAGCCTATTTGCCAGCTTTGACCGGAGCCCCAAGAAGCAGGAAGAGATTAATAAGGAGATTAATGCTTTGTTGCCAAAAATAAACGGTTTTTTCAAGGAATATAAGGAGATATTATCTCAGGGCCTGGAAGATGATAAGGAAAAAGCAGCTGTCCAGGCAGCCTTTGACCGCCATGTTGGCAAGATCGCTTATATCGATGCTGGCCGCCGCGAAGTTTTGCCGTCATTTGTCCAGGTCAGAAAGGCCCGCCCCGGACAGGACAGGGGTTTCAAGGTGACCGAAGAAAAAAGAAAGCCAACTCGTTTCTATCAATCAGGCCGGCCAGCTAGGGGAGATAAGGACGCGGCCAGGGAGGAACGGGACATAAAGGAAGACGCCGGTTTGCGGGTCTATAACCCGGCTACCGGCAGATACGAAAATTATAAAAAATAGCTTAATACCATGAGAATCAAGTTCCACCGCGTAGAGAAGAAGGTTGAAGTCCCGATTTTCCGGGCTAATCATCAAATCAGAGTACCCGAAGTCTTTTTGATAGATGAAAATGGAGAAAGTGTCGGCCGTATAGATACGGAAAAAGCCATTCAAATGGCTAAGGAAGCTGATTTGGATTTGGTCGAGGTTAACCCTAAGGCTGATCCGCCAGTTGTGAAGATAGTAAATCTCGGTCAGCTGAAATATGAAAGGGAAAAGCAGGCGCACAAGCAGCGGATGCAGCAGAAGAAGGTGGAAACTAAGAGTATCCGCCTGACTTTTAGAATCAGCGAACATGACGCATCTTTAAGATCGGCTCAGGCCGAGAAGTTTTTAGCTAAGGACAACAAAGTTAAGGTTGAGCTTATCCTTCGAGGCCGGGAAAGGCAGCATTTGCAGAAGGCTCGGGAATTGATTGAATCGTTTGTGACGAAAATTAAGGAAAATCCTGATTTGAAGCTGGAAGAGGAACAGCCCTTGACAAATCAAGGCGGAAGATTTACTATTATATTGGTCAATAGGAAATAAAAGGCCTTGTAATTCAGGTTTTTTGCCTGTTTTTTTAATCTTTATGCCTAAAATTAAGACTCATCAAGCCACTGCCAAGCGTTTCAGAAAAACTCCTGGCAACAAGATAATTAAACGAAAGTCTGGACAGGATCATTTTAATTCCAGGGAATCAGGCAATACTACCAGGAAGAAGCGTCGGGATATCGCGGCTGATAATACTTTAGCCAAGACGATCAAGGCCCTGACCCCATATAAATAAAAATAAGCAAATATGCCTAGAGTAAAACGTGGCACCACTCATACTAAGAAAAGACGCACCCTGCTTAAATCGGTTAAAGGATATAAATGGGGTAGGAAGAAATTAGTTAAGCTGGCTAAGACTGCTCGGACCAAAGCCGGCGCTCATGCTTTTGTTGATCGCCGGAAGAAGAAGCGGACCATGCGTGGCCTCTGGCAGATTCGGATAGGCGCCTTTGTCAAGGAGCGGGGCTGGTCCTATTCTCGCTTCATGGCCGCCTTAAAAGCTGAAAAAATAGAAATTGATCGGAAGATACTGGCTGACTTAGCGGTTAATAATCCCGAATCATTGGAGGCGATTATCGCCAAGCTTAAGAAATAATATGATTTTTTGGATAAAAATCAGCCAGATAGTCGTAGCCATCTTATTGATGGTTGCCGTCCTGTTGCAAAGCCGCGGCTCCGGTTTGAGTGGCGCTTTTGGCGGCGGAGGCGGCGGCGTTTATCTTACTAAGCGCGGCCTGGAAAAGAAACTTTACATTGCTACTATAGTTTTAGCTATCATTTTCGTGCTTTTATCTCTAGCTGTTTTCGTGATAAAGTAAAGCTGTGATCTTACTCAAGAAAAAAATTACTGCTTGGCGGCTGAAATTAGCAAAGAGCCGGTTTTTTTCTATATTTAACCTCCATCTTCGTACCCAGGAAGAAATGGATAAGAGTTTAGTCTATTCCCTTTCTTCCAGAAAGATTCCCAACCGCGTTCAATTTAAATATTTGCGGCGCTTTTTAAATCCGCGCGAGCATTTAGTGATAAAAATTTGTCTTTTAATTATATTAGTGAACGCCGTTTATCTTGGCATAGTTTTTTTCCGGAAGCACTTAGAGGCGACTCCTTTGCCCGGCGGCCAGTACATTGAAGGCGTTGTCGGTTATCCTAAGAACATCAATCCCCTATATGCTTCTAGCCGGGATATTGACGATGATTTAAGTCGGTTGATATATTCCCGCCTTTTCGCCTATGACACTTTCGGCCAGCTGGCGCCCGATATAGCCTCGAGCTATGAAATAAGCTCCGACGGCCGTGAATACATCATAAAAATAAGGGATGACGTGACTTGGCATAATGGCGGCCAGCTTAAAGCTGACGATGTTATTTTTACCTTTAATTTGATCAAGGATCCGGCCTATCGATCCTCTCTGGCGGCTAGTTTTTCCGGAGTAGACATTTCTAAAGTCGATGATTATACTTTGAAATTTTCATTAAGCGAGCCTTACGCCCCGTTTTTAGAGCTTCTCACTTTTGGGATAATGCCTGGGAATATTTGGAATAACATAGATGCCAATAACGCTTCCCTGTCTGAATTGAATTTAAAGCCGGTCGGCTCCGGTCCGTATCGCTTCAAATCTTTAGTCAGAAACCGGGTGGGAGATTTGAAGGAATACCGCCTAGCGGTTAATGACAATTATTATGGCCAGGCTCCCTATATCAAATCAATTACCTTCAAGTTCTATATTGACTACGCTCAAGCGATAGAAGCTTTGAACGATGGCCAGGTTGACGGATTGAGCTATCTGCCGCTAGCTAACCGGGCCGAAGTCTTGGCCAAAAACTCCTTCTTCTTTTATGACTTGGTGCGCCCGCAAGTAATGGCGATTTTCTTTAATGGCGATAAGAATAAGCAGCTGGCCGATAAAGGCATCCGTTCTGCATTACGCTCCGCTTTGGATAAAGATAATTTGGTGAGCATTAGCTCCGAAGGGATATATCGGCGGGCAGACGGACCGATTTTGTCATTTAGCGCCGCTTATAACCCCGACATCATGCCAGTTCAATATGATCCGGAGGGCGCGGCTGTAGCCTTGGGCGGGAAGTCAATCGCCCTGACTATTACGGTGGTTGATTATGGAAATAATTTGTCGGTGGCCCAAGCCGTCAAGGATTATTGGGAAAAGGCGGGGGTAAAAGTAGATTTAAAGATAGTTTCCGCCGAGCAGGCTGCAGATTTGATTAAGAGTCGGGACTTTGAGATCATACTTTATGGTCAGGCGATTGGGGGAGACCCCGATATTTATGCTTTTTGGCATTCTTCCCAATCGGGCGCTTCTGGCTTGAATTTAGCGGGTTATCGCAGCGAAGCAGCAGATAAGCTCCTATCCGAAGCCCGCACCTCCGTTGTTTTAGCTGATCGGATTGAAAAATATCGGCAGTTCCAAGAAATTTTGAATACAGACGTTCCGGCGATATTTCTTTATTCGCCGACGTATACTTATATCCACCGCAAAAGCATCAAAGGCTTTTCCGGAGACGTGCTAATCAAGCCGGCTGACCGTTTTAGCGGCATAGCTGGTTGGTACGTTCGAACCAAGAAAAAATTAGCCTGGTAGGGCACCTACCCGGCTCTCTCATAAAACTTAATAAACCAAAACACATGTTGAACAGAACCAGCGTTTCCGCCGGCTCGCGCCCGCGTAAACAATTTATCAACCGGCATAAGAGGCCGGTTTCCGGCCAGGCCAAGGTCTTGAAGAAAGAATTCGGTCCGGCCGACAATCCTTTGAGGGTGATTGTCTTGGGCGGGCTTGAAGAAGTCGGCCGCAATATGACGGTCATTGAATACAAGAAAGAGATAATCATCATCGACATGGGCCTGCAATTCCCAGAGGAAGACATGCCCGGCATCGATTACATTATCCCTAATACCGCTTATCTACACGACAAGAAGGATTGGATCAAGGGCGTGATAATCACTCACGGCCACTATGATCACATCGGCGGCATCCCCCATATCATGGGCATGATTGGCAACCCCCCCATGTTTATGGGTAAAATGACCGCCGGCCTGGTGCGCAAGCGCCACGTTGATTATCGCAATGCTCCTCAGCTGAAGATTAAGGAAATAGATGAAACGAGCTCAATTAAACTCGGTTCAGTTTTTCAGATTGAGTTTTTACGCGTCAATCATTCCATTCCGGATTGTTTTGCCGTTATCATTAAAACCGATCTGGGCACGGTCATCCATACCGGAGACTTCAAGATAGATTTTTCTCCGGTTAATGACAAGCCGGCCGACCTGAACCGCATTGCCCAGATAGGCGCCCAAGGGGTGCTGATGCTCATGATTGATTCGACCGACGCCACTCATCCCGGTTATCAGATATCCGAGTCGGCTATCGGCGACGAGATGGGCAAACTCATTGACAAGATAGAGGGGCGGGTAATCATCGGTACTTTTGCCTCCCAGATAAGCCGTGTCCAGAAGATAATGGATTTGGCTGCCAGGTACGGCCGCCGCGTCAGCCTTCAGGGCCGGAGCATGAATAGTAACGTAGAAATCGCCCATCAGATTGGCTACCTTAAATTTAACCCCAAGATTTTGATTGATGACAAGGAGCTTAACCGTCTCCCGGACAATAAGGTCCTTATTATCGGTACCGGAGCCCAGGGGGAGAAGAATGCTTTTTTAAAGCGTGTCGTCAATGGCGAACATCGCGTTGTTCATCTAAAACCCGGCGACACCGTGCTCTTCTCTTCCTCGGTCATTCCTGGAAACGAGCGCAGTATTCAGAACCTAATGGACATGGTCGTGCGCCAAGGCGCTAAAATTATCCACTATAGAATGCTTGATATTCACGCTGGCGGACACGCCAAACAGGAAGATTTGAAGCTGACCATGCGCCTTTTCAAGCCTGAATACTTAATGCCTATAGAAGCTAATCATTATATGCTTCAGGCTAACGCCGAGTTAGCCTTGGCCGTCGGCATTCCAGGGGAGAAGATATTCGTGGCCGACAACGGCCAAGTTGTCGAATTTCGGCGTGGCGGCGATGGCCGCCCAGTCGGAAAGTTAACGAAAGAGAAGGTTCCCGCTGACTACGTCATGGTGGACGGCTTGGGGGTCGGGGATGTTTCCGAAGTTGTCCTGCGCGACCGCCGCATGATGGCTGATGACGGCATGATTGTGGTGATAATGACGATTGATGCCAAGACCGGCGATATTATCGGTAATCCTGATTTAATTTCCCGTGGCTTTATCTATATGAAAGAGAGCCGTGATCTTATTGAACAAACCAGGGCGAGGGTGAAAAAGATAGTTAAAGACAAGAATCCTCTTACCCCGGCCGACGATGATTATATTAAGAACAAGATTAGAAATGACATCGGCCAATTCCTTTTTAACTCCACTAAGCGGCGCCCCATGGTGCTTCCGGTAGTAATAAAAGTGTAATAATTATACTTATATTTAACAAAAAAGCCTGTTAATCAACAGGCTTTTTTGTTATTACTTTGTCCCTGTGTTTATTCTGTGGATAAAAGTATTGACAAATGATTTCTACTATGATATATTACTAAGTTGCTTTTTGACAGCTTAAATAGCAAAAGACCGGTTTGAACGGGTCAGGCACGACAAGCATGGGGATTTTCTTGCTAGGGTTTTTCTGGCTTTTCAGCTCGAAAGTGCCTAGAAGAAATTTTCTTGCCTACCCGTTTAAGCCGGTCTTTTTTTATTCGAACATCCTGCCTTTGCCGACAATGACATTAAGCTTATCTTTAATGACGCTGAAATTTACCGGCGTCTCCATTTCTATCACTCCGTCTATAAGCAGCTTTTCTTTGGGATTAGAGAGGCGGAACTTGGCGGCTCTAATGAAGCTCTCATCTCGCTTGCGGGCTCGGATCAGAATTTCTAGCTTCCCGTCATGAGGGTTGGAGGGGATTTTTTCTTTTAGGTCGTTAAGGAGATTAATTATTTTTACCTCCCCTTTCTCGGAGGATTCTAGACTATAGTCGCCTATTTCTATGATTGTCCCCTGACTAGGTATCGTTGCCTGGTTTAGGAAATAATGGTTGCCGGCCAATCCGAGATCGATTTTCTCTATCCGACGAGCTAAGATTATATTACACGCCTCTTCTTCATCGGTAATGCCGAAAGAAGTGGCGATGGAGTTATCATTGCCGATAGGGATGACGCCAATAACCGTCTTTTTTTGAAAATCGCCGTAGGCATCTGCTTCTATTACGGCCCCGATTATTCGGTTAAGAGTCTGGTTATTGCCAACGGCGACTATGGTTTTAGCCCCTAATTTAACCTCATTTTGGATAGTATTTTTGATGTTCTTTAGGCCGCCCAGCCTAATAATTTTTCCATTGAGCCCCAAGTCAGTCAGGCGTATTTCTACGCGGTTTATCGCTCGGCTATACTTTCCTCGGCTGAGATAATCATCGTATATGTATACGTGCATAGGCTTTTTGGGTTTTGTTCAACCCGGTTATCCTTATTCAGCCTTTTCTTCTTCTTTCTTCGCCTCCTGTTTTTTGCCGTTTTCACCGAAAGCCAGCATTTGGCCGTTAATAATAGCGCCTCTTTCGACAGAGATTTCTCCGTATTGGATATCTCCAGTTATCCGCGCCGTTGATCCGAGGGCTAGATATGATTTGCTTTTAACATTGCCGTTTAAAACCCCGTTGATTATCGCCTCCTTAGCCTCAATATTGGCCGTGACCCTGGCCTTGTCTCCGATGTAGATGTTAGCCTCGGTTTTTAGAGAGCCTTCCAGGCAGCCCTCAATAATGATGTTGCCTTGGCCTTGGAAATTTCCCTTGACCTTGATGGATGAGCCGATGATTGTTTCGGCATCTTTGAATCTTTCTGGCTTGTTTTCTTTGTTGAACATATAGATGGAAAAACAAGGCTTGCTCTTTTTGCTGGCAAGCTGTATTATTTAATCAAAATTAACTGTCTGATTACGCTTTTATTTTAGGCTAATTACTAAGCCCTGTCAAAGATGAGTTTTGAAAATACAAGCGATTCAGGATAATATTAAAGAGCCGGGCCAATTAGAGGCTTTAAGTCCTCATAGTTCAATGGATAGAACGAGAATCTCCTAAGTTCTAGATCCAGGTTCGACTCCTGGTGAGGACACAGTTAGGGTTTATAATAAAATTAGATTTTTGTCAATAATATACTATTTTTTGTTTAATATTAGCTATATTGACTTTATTTGTTAATAATGTATAATATCTATAATTAAACTATTTTTAGTATAAAAAGCATTTTGTTCTTCAAAGAACACTTTGGGCCATTAGCTCAGTTGGCTAGAGCGCTTCCATGGCATGGAAGAGGTCAAGGGTTCAAGTCCCTTATGGTCCACATAGGAGCAGCCGCTACGTGGCTGTTTTTATAATTCAATAATTTAATAATCATCATTAGATCATTTATTCTTTTAAATAAAAAAACATTGAATCATGTTCTGCGCAGAACATTCTATTTAATGATATTCACAGGCACTATCTAATAAGTCCACGTTTTCTTGGACTTATCTTTTTATTTTAGCTAGTTTTAAATAAGTTATTATAATAGTAAAATTTGTGGAAAAACTGTTGTTATGTAGACATTTTAGCAAGATTATTAGGCAAATCTCGTTATTTGATTTTACTTAAAAAAGAAACTATAATTAATATACGATTAATTAATTGTCGTCCTGTCGGGATGGCATTTTTATAAAAATATGTACGACACCATTATTATTGGCTCTGGGCCAGCCGGCATGACCGCGGGTATTTTTGCGGCCAGAAGGGAAATGAAGACTTTGATTATTGGTAAAGAGGCTGGCGGGCAGCTGGTTTGGGCAAGTGAAATAGAAAATTATCCCGGCTTTTCAAATATTACTAGCTTAGAGCTAATCCAGCGCATGAAAGAACAAACAGAAAAGTCAGGCGCAGAAATAAAATATGACGAAGTTAAGGCTATAAAACAGAATAATGACGGTAGTTTTACTCTAGCGACCGTAAGGGAAACTTATCAAACAAAAACAATTATTGTAGCTATGGGGCTGTCTCCAAGGCGTCTGGAAGTGCCAGGAGAAGTCGAATTTAACGGCAAAGGCGTTTCTTATTGCGCTAATTGCGACGGGCCTTTCTATAGGGGCAAGAAGGTGGCGGTAATTGGCGGAGGGAATTCCGCCCTGGATGCGGCCGAGGTAATGTCTAAAATAGCCAGCCAGGTTTATCTGATCCATCGTCGCGATTCTTTTAAGGCTTTTGAGGATTTAATCAAAGAAGTTGAAGCCAGGGACAATATCAATATTCGGTTTAACACCGAAACCAAGGGGATAGAGGGCAGTGGAAAAGTGGAAAAGATCAGGGTCTTTGATCATAGTTTACAAAAAGAAGAAGAAATTGAGGTAAATGGAGTTTTTGTGGAGGTCGGTCGCATTGCCAGCACAGATTTAGTGGCTGATTTTGTAGAAAGAGATGCTAGGAGTCAGATTATTATCAATGAAAGAGCTGAAACCAAGACTCCGGGTGTGTATGCCGCTGGAGATGTTACCAATTGCGAGTTTAAACAGATTACGGTAGCCATGGGCCAAGCGACTGTGGCTGCTTTGAGCGCCTATCAGTATTTACAAACAAAGACTCAGCCGGAGGCTTAGTTTTTTGTCTGTATAATATGTCCGTATTTTTTGCTATAATATAATAGCAGATATTTAAATATGGATAAAAAAATACATCTTGTAGCCGCTGACATGGGATACGGCCATCAGCGCGCCGCCTTTCCTTTATTTGATTTGTCCGGCGGGGAGATAATCACGATTAATAACTATCCTGGAATTCCGGAAAAAGAGCGCGATTATTGGCTTAAAAGCCTCAAATCATACGAAAAAATATCTCGCTTGAAAAAAGTGCCGCTTTTAGGCAAGGCGGTCTTTTCTTTAATGGATGCTTTTCAGAAGATAAAGCCTTTTTATCCTTTTCGCGATCTCTCAGCCCAGACTATCCAGCAAAAATTTTTTCGAGAGTCAATCGAGGACGGCCTAGGTCGTACTTTGATTGAAGAATTAAATAAAGATCCTCTACCTTTTGTGACCACTTTTTTCGTCGCTGCCTATATTGCCGAATACCATGGGTACAAAGGAGAAATATATTGCATTATTTGCGATGCGGATGTTTCCCGGGCCTGGGCCCCGCTTTATCCTCAAAACAGCCGGACTAATTTTTTAGCGCCGAATGAAAGAGTAAAAGAAAGACTGGTCATGTATGGGGTCAAGCAAGAAAAAATATTTATTACCGGCTTTCCTTTGCCAGAAACAAACGTCGGCGAGGACAAAAGTATTATTAAGCAAGATCTGGCCAAGCGCCTTAGCCAGCTTGATCCATCTGGCAACTATCGGCAGCAGTATCAGGCTTTAATAGAAGATTTAGAAACAGACGATGATTCAAGATTAAGCCTGCGAGAAAAGAAGGGGGCTTTGAATATTACATTCGCTGTGGGCGGAGCAGGGGCTCAGAAAGAAATCGGCCGCGCTTTATTAGACCGCTTAGCTTCGGGGATAAAGTCCGGGGCCTATCATCTTAATTTGGTAGCGGGCAGTCGGCCGGAGGTGAAGGATTATTTCATTGACGCGATCAGAGAATCCGGCCTCTCAGAGGGCAACGGGGTGGATATATTTTTTTCTCCTGATAAATTTGATTATTTCAGGCTGTTTAATAAGTTGATGAGGCAGACTGACATACTTTGGACTAAGCCATCAGAACTCTCTTTCTATGCTGGGCTTGGTTTGCCGATAATAATGGCTTCCCCAGTCGGCTCCCAGGAAGACTTTAACCGGGAATGGCTTTTATCAGTTGGCGCCGGAATTGATAATTTAGATCCGCGCTATGTTGATGAATGGTTGCCTGACATTTTGGAATCCGGCCGCTTAGCCAGGGCGGCTATGGACGGGTTTTTGAATGCCGAATCTTTAGGAACTTATAATATTAAAAAATTAATTTTAAAAAATTAATTTATGTCCTGGGTAGCAGTGGCCTTATCTGCCTATTTTTTGCTAGCTATAGCCAATTTATTGGATAAGTTTTTGGTTGATAACGTGATCCGCAATAGCCGCGCCTATGCTTTTGTCGCTTGCTTGCTCAGCGCGTTAGTTTTCTTGGCCGCGCCCTGGTTTTTGCAATGGCCTGGCTTAGGCCTTTTTCTTTTTAATATCTTGATTGGCGCCATTTTTGCTGTTGCCCTCTGGATGCTATATGAGTCGTTACGTCGGGGCGAAGCCTCGCGAGTCCTGGTTTTTATCGGCGGTGCCACTCCGGTTTTTTCCGTTCTCTTTTCAACCTTGTTCTTCAAGGAAACATATTCTTATAGTCAATGGGCAGGCATTGTCACTTTATTGATTGGCATATTCGTCATCGCCTTCTTGCCAGTTGAAAGAAGTTTTCTAGCCAGGGTATCTTCAAAGCTCGGCTTAACGGGCAAGACGGGCGCCGGCGGGTTGATAGCCGCCCTGATTTCCGCTTTGGCTTATTCCCTTTATTTTGTTCTGAGCAAACAAGCTTACCTCTCCCAGCCGTTTTTCAGTGCTTTTATTTGGACGCGCCTAGGCTCGCTTATTTTTGTCTTATTTTTTCTCTTTATAAGGGCCGATCGTTTGGCTATTCGAAATCTTTTTCAGCGTTCTGGTCCCAAGCGCGGAAAGTTATTGGTTATTTTAAATCAAGGCCTAGGATCCGCCGGTTTTATTTTGCAGAATTATGCAGTTTTTCTCGGATCAGTCGCCCTGGTCAATGCTCTTCAAGGAGCCCAATATGCATTTCTTTTGGTGATTAGCGCCGGCTTGGCGATCGTCAAACCGAAGCTGCTCAAAGAAAGCTTTTCTTGGCGCATAATTTTTCAGAAATTGGCTGCAGTCATGGTTATTGGTCTTGGTTTATATTTCATCACCCTATGAACATGAAGAAAAAAGCCCAGAAAGACAAGCAAAGTAAGTTCGGGCGCCACGGCATTGTTTGGACCCTGGTTATATTAGCCCTTTTTTTCTTATTTGCTTGGGCCTTCAAGTTTGGGCGCCATTATCCATGGAAGATTGATATTGATAATCACAAGCCAGGCTATTTTGGCGTCACTTTTTCTACCAAATTTTGCCAGGAAATGGGGCTTGATTGGCGCGAGGTTTTTCGAGCCGCCCTAGACGACCTGTCGGTTAAGCATGTCCGCTTGCCGATATATTGGGATGAGATAGAGAAAGAAGAGGGGAAGTTCGATTTTTCCACCTATGATTACATAATTGCCGAAGGGGCAAAACGGGACGTGAAGTTCATCGCCAATATTGGCTGGCGCCTGCCTCGCTGGCCGGAGTGCCATGCTCCAGAATGGGCCAGCCATAAAAGCTTGTCAGCCACTCAAGCCAGGGCGATAAATATGATTAGGGAGGTGGTTAATCATTATAAGGAAGAGCCCGGTATCGTCGCTTGGCAACTTGAAAATGAGCCTTTTTTTAACGCTTTCGGCGTCTGTCCGCCAAGCGACGACTGGTTTTTTGCTCAGGAACTGGAGGCTTTGAAAAAGCTTGATTCGCGTCCGGTAATTATTTCTGCTACCGGCGAGCTTAGCGCCTGGTTTAAGGAGGCTAGACTGGCCGATATTTTTGGCACCACCGTATATCGGGTCGTTTGGGGGCCGATAGGTTATGTCCGTTATCCCATCCCGGCCTGGTTCTATCGCTTCAAGGCCTGGCTGGTTGGCATTCCTCAAGAAGACCGCTTGATTATTGAGCTGCAGGCTGAGCCCTGGGTGCCGGCTGGCAGCATCATCTACTTGCCAGAATCGGAAGCGACCAAGTCATTTAATGTCGAGCAGTTTAAAGCCAATCTTCAATATGCCATAAATGTTGATTTCCGTCAGGCATATCTCTGGGGCGTAGAGTGGTGGTATTGGCAGTATCAGAACGGTAACCCGGAGTATTGGCAGATAGCCAGGCGAATTTTTGATTAATATGTTGTCTATCGTCATCCCCACTTTAAATGAAGAAAAGTATTTACCCCAGCTTCTTCAGTCTATTCAAAGCCAGGAGTTTTCCGATTATGAAATAATAGTTTCCGATGGCGGCTCGCAAGATCGGACTGGCGAAATAGCTAAAAGTTCCGGCTGTCGCTTAGTATCTGACTCAGCTCATCGCCACCCGGGCTGGCAAAGAAATATCGGGGCGGCTGCGGCTTTAGGAGACACCCTTCTTTTTTTAGATGCGGATTCTTATTTGCAGCCGGGATTCCTGGGCGATGTCGTGTCTGAATTCCAATCAAGAGATTTGGCGGTAGCGGGTTTTGCTATTAAGTTTTATCCTAACTCCCCCCTTTATTCTTTATTCGCCTTGTTTTTCAATGCCTTCCTGAGGTTTCGTCAATATTATTCTCCGAGTGCGGTTGGCGCCGGCCTTTTGGCTAAGAAATCAGCCCATGATCAAGCCGGCGGATTCGATACGAGCATCATTTTGGTTGAAGATTACGATTATTGTGTCCGTCTCTCCCGTTTTGGAAGATTCCGTATTTTAAAGAGCCGCCGCCTCCTTTATTCTTCCCGTCGTTTGAAACGTGATGGAGACTGGAATACCTTGGGCCGGTGGCTGAAGATGGGCCTGTATACCATATGCAAGCAGCGGATTAGGGAGAAAGTAATTAAATATGACTTCGGTAAGTTTTAAAAGCATTTTTTCCGGTTCAGACGCTTGGTTTAGGCTTCTTTTAGCTGCAGTTTTTCTGTCAGCTGGAATTTTTCGCATATTTAATCCAGCTGCGGCTAGCCTGGAAATGCAGCTTCTTGGCCTGCCCGTGGCCCTGTCTTGGTTGGTGATGGTGTTAGAAATAATTACTGGTATAAGTTTACTGCTTAACTTTAAGACAAGGTTGATTAGTTTGGTTTTAGTTATTTTCGTTCTATTATCGCTTATCTGGGCTATTATTAAGGACGGTTCCGATATTTTGGCCGGGGCAGGCGAACTTTTTGTTTTTGACCTTAATCCGACAGATTTTTTTCTTCATTTAATTTTCTTGATTATTTTATTTTTTTTAGCCAATAAAAGTCAAGAAAATTGATTTTATAAAAAATTTGAGCTATATTAGTATATAAGATATTAATTTATAAATTTATGAAGTTCGAAACAAGCAGCCCTTCGGTTGACCAGAGGCCAGTTGAAGATAACTTGGCCCTAGAGACAGAGAATGAGGTCGATACCGCCGAATTGGCCAATAAACTTCTGCAAAATGAACAGGAGGTAGTCAGGCTCACTTCCCTTAATAAAAAGCAGGACGAAGTTATTTATCAAGACACCCTTGATTCAATTAAGGCCGAGTCTGGCGCGCAGGAAAAGAACGAAGCTGAGGCAAGGAGGGCGCATCGGATAGATTTTACCAAGCGAGCCCTCCAAATGGTGATAGATAATTTACAGAATAAGATAGATAAGAAGGGTTTGGCCGGATTACTTACACCCAAAAAAGAGTTGGCTGGAGATATTAATGGATTAAAATTTCTGCAAGCTCAAGAGAGGGCGGGTTTCAATGTGGAAATGCTTTTTGCCTATCCTTCGGTTGGCAAATTAGCTGATTCCGTTGTTAAGAAAGAGATTATTTCCATGATTAAGTCTGAATTTGACGAGCAGGATCAGCAAGTTTTTGAGGGTAATGAACAGGTTAGAAATCAGGTTGGTCGTCGGATGAGTAGCATTTCCGCTGGATAGACATATTCAGCAGATGATAAAAAATTGCCCCCACAGGGCAATTTTTTGTATGAGCGGGTAAGCGGAATCGAACCGCCATCTTCAGCTTGGAAGGCTGACATAATAAACCATTATACGATACCCGCAACTCAGGTATTCTATAGCAAATAATTATTCTGGTCAATGGCTTTTAGCGCGTATCTCGGATTGATAGAACCGCGGCCAAGCCGAACAGGACAATGACCGAGAGGAAAAGAAATAGGAAGGGGAGAGGAAAGAAACTAAGGATTAATATGGCCAGAGCCGGACCGAGGATATAGCCGAGGGGAGCACTGGCTCTAAAAATATTAATATGGCTGATGTCCTTGGCGTCTATTATTTTGAAGAAATATGATTCACGCATCGCTTCTATTAAGGCGGCGCCGACACGGCTGGAAAAAAGAACCAGGGCCCAGAGCCAAACAATCGGTTGTTTAATTAAAAAGAAAGAAAGCAAAGAGAGACTGAGGACAATGAAGCCGCCGGTCAATATTTCTTTCTCCCCAAAGTATTTATCTGCCAGGATTCCGGCCGGGATTTCCAGAATAACGAAGGGGACCAGCATTAAGGAGAAGATCGGGCCGAGTTGGGCCCAACTCAATCCAAGGGTTTGGTGTAGATAAAAGGGGATGTAAACAACGGCTGAGCTGTAGAATATTTGTAGGAGCAGGGAAATAAAGAATATCCCCCGCAGATTGTTATTTTGCCAAGTTTCAATCAGAGCCGATTTAAGCGTTTTTTGGCTATATCTAGTTTGATCGCGCAGGCGCTTGTTTTGGAATAGGACAATCAGGTATATGGGCAGGACCAAGCAGGCGGCAATGAAAAATGGCAGGCAATAATCGCCAATAGAAATTAGGTAACTGGATAAGCTGGGGGCAATAATCCAGCCTAAATTAATAAAGGTAAAATAGATAGTGCGGATGCGCCCGGTTGCGGCATTGTTAGAATAGTTCTCCAGCATCACATCCATATTTATCCAAATCAGGTTCGCGGCTATGGTGAAGAAAACCATTGAGATGAAGGCGCTGATCGGTCCGTTCGCCATGGTGAGTCCGAGCAAGGCAGCAGCATAGACCAGAAGGACGGATTTGGCCACGAAGTAATTCCCCAGTCTTTTAATGGCTTTAGGGAAGGCCAGAATAAAGATGATAGAAGCCGAGTTGGCGACAATAAAGAAAAGACTAACCATCTTTAGGCTGACAAACTGGGATAGAAAATTTGATTGGATGTAAGCCGGCAGAGCCGCAGACACCGCCAGAAGTATGGCCAATAAATACAGGACGGCCAATCCAGACCGCCTGGCGCGGCTAAAGGGCAGGAGTTTTAGCATGTTTTTGAGAAATAATTATTCCGGCTATACCGATTAGGCCTAAGATCAGGCTCATTATTTGGGGCCAGCGCAAACCAAGAAAATCAGGCGCCGGATCCAGGCGGATAAATTCCAAGCTAAAGCGGAGAAGCGAATATAATATTAGGTAAAGGCAGACAATGAATATGTCGCCGCGTCGCCCTGATTTTGTTTCATTTTTTTTCCAGCTAACTAGCCAGAGGACGAAGAAAATTATCAGACAGCCCAGGCTTTCATAAAGGAAGGTGGGGTGGAAATATTGGGCCGACAGATATCCCAGCGGACGCTCGGTCAGGCTTATCGGTATGCCCCAAGGCAGGCTGGTGGGCCAGCCGAATATTTCCTGGTTGAAATAATTTCCCCAGCGTCCTATGGCCTGTCCTAAGGCTAAGCCGGGAGTAAATAGGGCGGCTAGCTTAAAAAAGCCAAAGCCCGATTTCTTCCCGGAGAACCAGAGGACCAGCAGGCCCGCCAAGATGCCGCCATGTATGGCTAGACCGCCTTTCCAAATCATTAAGGCGCGCCAAGGATTATTGAGATAATATGGCAATTGGAGCAGGATGTCATATATTCTGGCGCCTATCAATCCGGCGATTATCAGCCAGAAGGCAGTATCAAATACGATTTCAGGCCTAAGCCCTCTTAATCTCGCCATTTTCAAGGAAAATAGAAGGGCGGCGGCCATGCCAGATACGACAAAAATCCCGTACCAATAAAGATTGAGCGGGCCCAAAGATAAGGCGATGGCGTGAGGTTGGAAGGAATGCAGCCAGGCAATCATATAAATAGAGATTCTTTAATATGATAACATGAAAAACCTGGTCCGGGCAATAAAAATTAGGGCTTTTTAAGCCCTATTTATAAGTGCGGACGGAGAGGCTCGAACTCTCATGGGTCGCCCCGCTTGGCCCTAAACCAAGTGCGTCTGCCAGTTTCGCCACGTCCGCGCAACTTTTATCTTAAATGATTATTTTTATAAAGTAAAGTATGCTATAATGGAAACATAATTTTTTTCATCATCAAAATTTTTTAAACCTATGGCCGAAAAAATTTTCATCAAATTTTTTTCCGAGCTGACCATCAAGGATGTACCGTCAGTCGGTGGCAAGAACGCCTCTCTGGGGGAGATGTATAGCCGCCTCAAAGCCGAAGGCATCCGAGTGCCTAACGGATTTGCCACTACCGCTGAAGCTTATCGCCGCTTTTTTGAAGCTACCGGCCTGGAAGCTAAAATCAAACAGGAGCTGTCCGGTCTCAATACTAAGGATGTCCACGATCTCATGGCTCGGGGAGAAAAAGTGAGACGGCTGATATTAGCCGCTCGCTTGCCGGAAGATTTTTCCTTGGCTATTAAAGATGCCTATCAGCGGCTGTCTAAAGAATACAAGACTAAGGAACTGGATGTGGCCGTCCGTTCCAGCGCCACGGCCGAAGATCTGCCCGACGCCTCTTTCGCCGGCCAACAAGAGACATATTTGAATGTTAAAGGGGAAAAGCAGGTATTGGCGGCGGTTAAAAAATGTATCGCCTCCTTATTTACTGATCGGGCAATTTCCTATCGCGTTGACAAGAAATTCGATCATTTCTCAATCGCCCTATCCGTTGGCGTTCAGAGAATGGTCAGGGCCGACCTCGGCTCCTCAGGCGTGATGTTCACTATTGACACTGAGTCTGGTTTTTCTAACGCCGTTCTTATTAATTCTATCTATGGCCTGGGCGAAAACATGGTTCAGGGCAAGGTCAACCCGGATGAATTTTATGTCTTCAAACCTAGCGGCGCCATTATTTCCCGTAGTTTAGGAGATAAGGCATTTAAGATGATATATAATACTGGCGGCGCTAATCCGGTAAAGAATATTCCGGTTTCAGAGATCGACCGCCGCAAGCCTTCGATTTCCGACCGCCAAGTCAAGCAGCTGGCCAAGTGGGGGCAGATAATCGAGAAGCACTATAATCGCCCGATGGACATAGAGTGGGCTTTAGATGGCCGGACTAATGAGCTATATATCATCCAAGCCAGACCGGAGACTGTCCAAAGCGTCAAGGATTGGCGGATAATCGAGCGCTACCATTTGTCTAAGAAGAGCCGGGTGATAATCAGCGGCCAGAGCGTGGGGAATAAGATAGGCGCCGGCCGGGCCCGCCGCATCATGGGGGTCAAGGATATAGGCAGCTTCAAGCCCGGCGAAGTCTTAGTGACTGATATGACTGATCCGGATTGGGAGCCGATAATGAAGATAGCCTCAGCTATAGTCGCGGATAAGGGCGGCCGGACTTGCCACGCGGCCATTGTTTCCCGAGAGCTTGGCATTCCCTGCGTTGTCGGCACGGGCAAGGCCTCTGGACGCATCAAAACCGGTCAGCCGGTGACAGTTAGCTGTGCCGAAGGGGAAGTCGGCTTCGTCTATGACGGCCAGCTGCCTTTCAAGGTAGAAAAATCAGACATCGGCAGTCTGAAGCGCCCCAAAACCAAGATTATGCTCAATATCGCTGAACCGGACTTAGCCTTTCTCTCGTCCTTTCTTCCTAACGAGGGCGTCGGCCTAGCCAGATTAGAGTTCATCATCAATAACTACATTAAGATACATCCGCTAGCCCTGATTAACTTCCGCCAGCTCAAGGACCAGAGAGCTAAGGCAAAGATAGCCCAGCTTACAGTGGGGCATAAGAACAAATCGCAGTACTTCGTGGATCGCCTGGCTCAAGGTATCGCTATGATCGCCGCCGCTTTCTATCCTAAAGATGTTATTCTTCGGCTCAGCGATTTCAAGACTAACGAATATGCTAATCTAATAGGCGGTCGGGAATATGAGCCGGAAGAGGCAAACCCCATGATCGGCTTCCGCGGCGCCAGCCGCTACTACTCCCCCTTGTTCTTGCCGGCTTTCCGCCTGGAGTGCCAGGCAATACGCAAAGTCCGGGAAACTATGGGGCTCAAGAATTTGAAAGTGATGGTGCCTTTCTGCCGCACTGTGGAAGAGGGCAAAAAAGTCCAAGCGATAATGGCAGAAAACGGCTTGAAACGTGGCCAGGACGGTTTGGAAATATATGTTATGGCCGAGCTGCCAGCCAATATTGTCTTGGCCAATAGATTTGCTGATATTTTTGACGGCTTCTCGATCGGATCTAATGACCTCACTCAACTGGCCTTGGGGATAGATAGGGATTCTGGCGCCACCTTGCAAATCGCCGGAGAAGCTAACGAAAAGAATGAAGCTATCAAAGAAATGATCAAGAGTCTGATTCGCGTGGCCAAGAAGCGCCGTCGCAAAGTCGGCATCTGCGGCCAGGCGCCCAGCGACTTTCCCGACTTTGCCGAGTTCCTGGTGGAACAGGGAATAGACAGCATTTCCCTTAACCCAGATTCGGTTATTCCCACCACTATCGCCATTAATCAGAAGGAAAAAGCTTTGCGTCGGCGCGGTTTCCTCAGCTTCCTGTTTTAGAAGAGAATGTTTGATATAAAAACAGCCCCGGTTATAAGCCGGAGCTGTTTTTATATCAATCTGAAAATTATCTTAATTTATTTCCACCACTCTAATCTCGGCGACTTTGACGCCGAACTTGATGGCATCGCTCCTTTCTTTCATCCAGACATCCACCCGGTCGCTATGGCGCTTGTTCATCCTGTCCCGGACAACAAAGACGCGGTCGCCGAACAGTTCTGGGATTTGCACCTTAGTGCCGAACTTGAGAAAGTTGGCGGCAATGGTATCCTCCTCGCCGTGGGCGCAGACATTGAAGCCGTTGGCAGTGATGCAGGGGGAATCGTCAGTTTGGGCCGCTTCGGAATTATAGGCGGTAATGACATGGCGGCTGGATCTGATAACTTTGATTTCCGGGCTTGAACTAGCCATATCCTCAGCCAACTTAGCCGCCTCCTGATCCATCGCCTCCTCCTTGCTTATTGTCTCCAGGCTGATGATTTCTTCATCCTGGCTGGGAGCAGCCGCCTGAGCCTGTTTAACCGCGTAATCGGCTAAAACCGGGCCGTAGAAGAGGGCGAATTGGAAGAGCATGACTATGAAGATGAGCAGGGACAAGCCCTGCCGCATACTAAGAGGCACTATTTCTTCGCCCAGTTTTTGGAGCATTTTCATATTTGCTTTATATTAGCCAAATTAAAAAACCCCTACTCTACCACATAGCGTGATAATAAAGCAGGGATTTTCTTGACTAAGTAGCTTAGCAGAAGGAAAGGCAAAAGTCAACCCTGGCCTGGGGATAACTATTGACATATTTTATTTAATGTGCTATACTATCCAGATAGTCGAAATATAGATTATCAAGCAAAAAAGGGATTTTTGCCCTTTAAAAACTGAATATTAACAAAAAATACAGATACCCATGAAAAAGTTAGCACTAGTATTGTTCGCCACCTTAGTGGCAGTTTCCATGTTCGCCCAACCGACCCGCCAGCAGCGCAAGCAGCTGGATATGTTGGAGGAAGAAATAACCAGGGAAAAGATCGCCCTGGTAAAGCTGGAGGGCAGCCTCTACCCGGATTATTCCGAGAAGGTTGCTTCTCTCAAGGCCGAGAACGATTCTGTAAAACAGATCGTCCTCCCGACCGACTCCGCAGCCGCTGCTAAACGCGCCCTGGAAACCCGGCTCCTGGTTGAGAAGAACCAGAAGCAGATTGTCCACCTGACAGCCGCTTCGGCCGAGGCGTATAAAAACGCCGAGATCGAAGCTAAGATCACTGAGAAAAAAAACAAGATCCGCGTGCTCGAGGAGCAGCGGGATCGCATTTTTTTCTCGGCGGCCACTACCGATGAAATCCCCAGGGAGATGAACCACTGCACTACTCGCCGCCGCCACAACGCCAACCATATCAGGCGGGAGGAACTGGTTATTCAAAAAGTGGAGAACACCTTAAATGGCCAGAGTGGTCAAGCGATAACTCCAGTCGCTGATTCAGCAGGGTTCATGGTCATTTTGCACAATGATTATGCCCTGCCGATCCAGTTCTCCATCGCCGGAATTAACGGTGGCGACAAAAAAAGTTATGTACTGCGAAAGGGAGAAAAGACCAAAGCCTATCTCGTCCCCGGCCAATACAGGGTCACCTTCCTGCGCGGAGGCAACACCATTGGCCACCCGGTCGTTCTGACCATAGACGGGTCGGTGCATAACTATATGGGCGAAGATTGTTTCGGCTTCGCCTATATGCCAAGATATTAGGCAAAATATTTCCGGAACAAAAAAAGGAGCTATCGCTGATAGCTCCGTTTTTATATCCAAATATTCCTGTCTTATATCGGATCACTGCTACCTCCCTGAGGGGCGCCGCCGCTGAAGGGGAGATAGGTGAAGATGAAGTAGGTGATGGCATAGGCGGCCAGGACGATGACTAAACCGATGACCGCCGTTTTGATTATCCCCATAGCCTTCTTAGCCTGTTCTTCATTGCCGGCAGCCGTCATCCATTGGAATCCGGCCACAACCATTAAGACGACGAAGATGAGGGCGAGGAAGCCAAGGGCGATCTTGATTATGTTGGCGATAAGAATACTAAGCGGAATGTCCCCTAGCTGCGCGGTTGTGGCCATTTCATCAGTTAGGTCTTTTAACTTTTCAGGGCTATTTAATAATTGGGCCGAGGCAGGATCTATAGAAAAAAATATTACTGATATCAAACCAATAATAATGAAGATTTTTTTCATAAACGGTTTACAATATTAGTTTTTCAAAGACAAAGTTCCAGATAACCCAGGCTGAGAGAGAAACGACTAGTCCGATGATGGCTGTTTTAATGGTGGCCATTGCCTTTTTAGTTTTTTCCTCATTACCACTGGCCGTCATCCAGCTATAGCCGGCGATAACCATAAGTATTATAAAAACGATGCCGGTGAAGTTAATAAAAGCACCGACAATAGTCCCGATAATGATCGGCGTGGAGGCAATGGTGGAATCAGTAACATACCCCCCTTTATCAGCTACATTCTGCAGTCTCTTTATCAGCGGCGCGTCTCCGTTGGTCGCAGCATTTTGTGCTGAGGCTAGGAGTGGTAAGGCTAGGCAGACGGCCAAAATAGCTATAATTAAGGACTTTTTGAGTTTTAGCATATATTTAGCCTTTAATGAATTTTGCTAAGATGGTTGAGAAGCCGTAACTGAGAGCATAACCGAGCAGGACAATTACCAAGCCAATAATAAGTGATTGGATTCTGGCGCGTGCTTTTTTTATTTTTTCCTCATTTCCGGCCGCTTGCATCCAATCATTGCCGGCGACAAATATGAGGGTAATAAATATTATTCCAAGTATGGAGAGAGCCAGTCTTATTATTGCGCCTATCATCTCTTCCAGGTTAGCGCCAGCTGAGGGGTACATTCCAAGATTTTCAACATTCTCCTTGAACCTGAATGCAGTAGGCCCGTTATCTTTGATTATGGAAGCTATTTGGCGCATATTATTCCCAGAAGTAATTTAAGAAGAAATAGCTGATAGCATAGGCTGCAATGGTGATAATAAGTCCGAGGAGCGCCCCCATGACTATCTTATTAGCCTTCTTCACCCTCTCTTCGTTGCCGTCGGCTGTCATCCAGGTAAAGCCGCCGTATAAGATTAGAGATAGGAAAATTACGCCAAGTAATCCAAGGACAGCATAAATTATTGTGCTAATAATGTCTTCCACAGTGCTGGCTGTTTGGTCAGTAACAAATCCAGCTGTATCAGCTGCTTTATTAAGTCCGCTCTGAGAGCCGAAATCATAGCTTTGAGCGAAGAGGTGGTAGGATGGAGCAAATAGAATAAGGCAAGAAATAGTTAACGCAAGCAAGCGGCTCATATCATTTAAGGATAATTTCATTACCAATGAACATGGTTAGGGCATAGGCAGCGAAAACAATGATGATACCGATAACCGCGTTCATAAGCAGACTCTTGGCTTTTGTAATCTGGGCTTCGTTTCCAGCGGCGGTCATCCAGGAAATGCCGGCGTAGACCATAAGGATGAAGAAGAGGACGCCGATGAAACGTAGTAAAGCCCCAATTACCTGGCCGGTTTTTTCTGGGATAAAACCACTATAGTCCCCTGAAGTTTTGTTTTTAAAAGCATCAACTTCTCCGGCTGTTTGGTTCAAGCCGTCCAGGGTATTAACAATTTGGGCTGAAACAGGATAAGCGACAGCGCTGAGTAAAGCAAAGGCGAAAATAATAACCAAAGCTATTTTTTTCATAAGCGAAGATTTAATCACTGAACTAGGAGGAAGGCAGGCTTCCGCCCAGTTCAGTGGCCCCCATAATCCGATGGGAACCACGTATTTTAATCCTAGTTTCCGCTAGTGGCGTTGTAGATGGAGTTGACGATGAAGGTCGCCAAGGCCCAAGCCGCCATAACGATGACCAGGCCGATGACGCCAGCACCCAGGAGTTTCTTAGATTCAGAAACCTTGTCTTCGTTGCCGCCAGCCGTCATCCACTTGAAGCCGCCGATGATGATGATAATGACAGCGATGACGCCCAGGAAGCCCAGGGCCATATTGATGATGCGGCCGACGATTTCTCTCGGATCCGAGTTGGATAAGGCGTTGTTAAGGCCGTTTTCCACCTCGTTAAAGCCAAATTGGTTTTGAGCCAGGGCCGGCATAGCGACCAAGGGTAGGACCAGTAAGGAAATGATGGCGAAAGAAATCAAGTGTTTGGAAATTTTTTTCATAGTTCACCCCCCTTCTTTTCAACAAATTAGTTTTTGTTTTACTCTTTAATTTTAGCATATTGCCTAAAACAAGACAAATAAAAAGGGCTATGTTAGAATAAGGTTAGGTCTTGGCCAACTTTAAGCGATTCTTGTCTATGTTGGATTTTTTCAAAAAGATAAAATTTATCTATTTTTTCTGGTTTTTTTTCTACCTTTTTATTCTTTTCCTGCTCTGGCGGGGGGCGGCCAGCTACCTTGATCCAGATTTCGGCTGGCATTTGTCCGTCGGCCAGGAGATAGCCGTCTCTGGCCAAGTTCCCGGGGCTAATCATTATAACTATACATATACCGGGAATTGGGTTGATCATGAATGGCTTAGTAATTTAATTATCGCTAACATTTACGAAGTTTTTGGCTATCAGGGCCTTATTTTCCTTTTTTCCTTGCTGGTTGTTTTAGCGCTTATCTGGCTGAACTTATTATTCCGTTTCATTGCTGGAAGGAACAGCCCAGAAATACTAATCGCCGTCCTGCAGGTTTTCGGCTTAATGGCGGCTTGGCCCCATTTCGGCGTCAGAGTACAGCAAGTCGCCCTTCTTTTTCTTCTTGGCTTACTGATTATTCTATATTTTTACGACCAAAGCCGCCGTTGGATCTGGCTTTTGCCCCTGCCTCTTCTGTTTTATTTTTGGGCCAATCTTCACGCCAGCTTTTTGATGGGTTTGGCCGTCCTGCTTTTTTGGCTGGGAGTCAAGGGGGCTGTTTGGCTATTTGCTAAGACCAGGCTATCTTTCAGGTTGGCTGATCAGATTATTTCTCGGCGCCAAGTTTTGGCGGTCTCAGTTTTCTTCGCCTTATCTCTGGCCGCGACATTATTTACTCCATATCGCCTTGAGCTGTATGCCTTTTTAAGCGATTATGGCAATACAGTTTACCAGTCCTATATCATGGAATGGCTTTCCCAGTTCAGCTACCCCTTCTATTATTGGCAGCTCCTTTATCTCGCCTTTGTCGGTACGGCTATTTTCTTGTCTCTGTATTTTGCTTTCGGCCGGGAGAAAAAGCCGCTCAATTTTTGGCATCTGGCTTTAGCCGGGCTTTTCTTTTTGCTCAGCTTCCAATCCCGACGGCACTTTCCTTTACTTTTTGTGGCTTCTTTTCCTTTGTTCGCTTCGCTGGCGGCTAATTTTTCTTTATCGCATCGTCGGCATTTCAGTCACTGGCCGCTTTGGCTCAAGGGGTATTTAATTATTTGTCTAAGCGTTGCCAGCCTGCTTCAAATATATTTGATAGATTTTAGGCCGGATCCGCGCCGGGATTTTTCTGACGACTATCCGGTAGCGGCTGCAGACTTTCTTTGCCGGGATAACTCCACTGCCGCAGGGAACTTGTTCAGCGAATACGTCTGGGGAGGCTATCTTATCTGGACTTGCCCGCAAAGGCGGCTGTTTATAGATGGCCGATTGCCCCAAGTTCCTTATGCCGGCCATACTTTCCTGGAAGAATATCTGGAATTCCTTAAAAGCGATGCCGACTATCAGGCCAAGCTGGACCAATATGATATTTCTTTGGTGCTTATCAAATCGCCCCAGCCGGATTTAAAGGCGAAGCCTTGGGAAAAGCTTCTTTTTCAGGTGACTGACGCTGATTTGAGCCAGCGCAGCCATTTCAGGGAGTATTTGGAAATGTCTCCGGCTTGGAGCCGTTTATATTCTGATGATACCGCCGTAATTTATTCCCGACAGTAGTTATGCGCATAGATTTCTGTCTGCCAATTAAAGATGAAGAAATTATTTTAGCGGCTAATGTTTCTGAGCTGCGCTCTTTTCTGCGCGACAATTTTTCCGGCCTGGATTGGCGTTTGGTTTTGCTGGTTAACGGTTCTTCCGACCGATCCGGGGAAATAGCCAGAGAATTCGCCGCTCGTTATCCGGAGAAGATAATTAGCTCTGAATTGGCCGAGGGCGGCAAGGGAAGGGCTTTAAAAGCCTGGTTTTCCTCCAGCCCGGTCGACATTCTTGTCTTTATGGACGCCGATCTGGCCACTTCCTTAGATTGCCTGCCAAGTCTTTTAGCTCCGATTATTGCCGGCCGAGCTGACGTGGTTGTCGGCTCCCGCCTTTTGCCCGGCTCCCAGACCAACCGACGCTATTGGCGCAGCCTGGTATCTCATGCCTATAATTTAATTTCCCGCCTAGTTCTTGGCCATAGTTTTTCCGACCTACAATGCGGCTTCAAGGCCTTCAAGGCAGCCGCTTTTAATCGCATTGCCCCCTTCTGCCAGGATGACAAGTGGTTCTTTGATACTGAGTGGTTGATGATCTTACGCGCTTCGGGGGCCAAGATAGAGGAGTTGGCGATAAGCTGGCGGGATGACCGCCAGCAAAATCGACCCAGCCAGGTTAAGGTGGCCAGAGACACTTGGCGCTTCCTGGTTCAGCTTTTTCGCTTGCGCCGCCGCCTGAAACATTTAAGAATCAATTAGGGATATCAAATAGGGATATCAAAAAAGCCCCCGACCGGGGGCTTTTGTTAAGGCAGATATTTGCGCTTTTCTTTTTCCGCTTCCAGCTCTTTTTTTTGAATCGGTATTTTACGCAGGCCTTTAAGGATGAATCCGAGCCAGACAAGCAGGCCGATTACCCAGAGGCCAATCCAGAAGCGGGCGGACAGGAAGGGGACAGCCTCGTAATTGAGGCCGATGATTACCAGGCCGATAATGAAGTTGCCCAAAGAGAAGCTATATAGACGATTTAGCAGGCCGCGGTATATGCCGGCTTTTTTCTTAACTATGGCCAAAGCGATGGTCAGCAAAAAGAGAAGGGCGAGCAAGCCCCAAAAGACATAAAAACCGAGGGAGCTTAGCGACTCCGGCTTGAGGGCGAACCAGTATTTCCAGGTGAGGAGATTTTGGAACATATTTATATTTTGCTTAATATCAAGCCGTAATGATAAGGGCCGGCTTCAAACTCTTCTTTTATTTGGAGGCCAACTTTGGGAGCGGCCGATTTCAGAGAATCTAATTTGACGCGACGCTCCGGCTCTGGCCCTAGGGGCAGATCAGAGCCCTTCCAGTCTATAATAAGCAGTTTTCCTCCCCGTTTGAGCAGTCGTATGGACTCTCTGATTATTTCTAGGCGCTTATCTGATTGGTGCAAAACGTTTATCAAGAGAGCGTCATCCAGGCTATCTGTTTCTATTTGGGTAGCCTTGAAGATTTCTAGATTGCTCCAGACCGTCGTTACCTGGGGCAGGTTTTCTTTGAGAGCCGTTCTTTTAATGTCTTCCAGGGTGGATTTAATAATGTCGACGGCATAGACCCGGCCTTGGCGGCCGACCAGCTTGGCCAGCGGGAAGACGAAGAAGCCAAAGTTGCCGCAGCCAAGCTCGGCTACCTGCTGCCTTTCCTCGATGCCCATTTTACCTAGAATTACCGGAATGTCAAATAGGCGGCTTGTCTTTATTCCATTCATAGGCTTAATTGACTAATATTTGCCGGTTGATAATTTTTTCCCGACTGTATTTCTTTTTTGACGTTATTGTAATTTCATTCATTCCCCGCTTGAGATTGACAATCTGGGTAAAGATGCCGTCGTGGTTATTGAGGACGAGTTCGCCGTTTATCCTGACTTCCGCCTCTTTGTCCGTCTGGCCCTCGATGATGAAAGTCAGAGAGCTGGTGGCCAGGTTTCCGGCCGGGCTGGAAATTTCCAATTCCGGCGGAGAAATAATTTTTTTGAAATAGAAAGACAGGTATAACAGGCAAAAGACAATGGCTAGGACGGCGATAAGATTGCGGAATATTTTAGGCAGGACCAGGAATTGCTTTTGACTAATAACTTTTTGGGAAAAAGGGTCGGTGTCTTTATTGGCTGAGAGCTTAGCCTCAATCGCACTTAGCATCTCCTTGTCTTTTATCCCCAAAAAAGATGCATATTCCCTGAAAAAGTTTTTGCCGTATAAACCGGCCGGCAATTGCTCCAATCTTTCCTCTTCCAGGCAAACTAAGTATTCTTGCCGGATATGCAGGCGGCGGGAGGCCTCTTCCAGGCGAATATTCTTGGCTAACCTGGCTTGGCGGAGCTTTTCGCCCCAGCTTTCCTTGGGATATATTCGTTTGGGGACGAAAGCGCTCATCCTTTCTAGACTGATTTAAGGGTCATCTCCTTTACCACCCTGGGGACGGCTATTTTACCATTCCAATCTAGGCCCATGGAGCGGAGGACAAAGCGGATTATCAGGTAGCTGGCAAAGACGATTATCAGGCCGATGATGGCGGCGACAATTATTTTCCTGGCTTGGGAAATCTTTTCGCTGCTGCCGGCGGAGAGCATGAAAGAAAGCCCGCCGTAGATGAACATGACTAGGGCCAGGGAGCCGACGACTCCGAGTATCCACTGAGAAACATTTACCGCCAGCTCGACGAAGTCATTGACTTCATAATTGCCGCAGTTGCCGCTGTACCCCTCCGGGCAGTATCCGGCGCTATTATTGCTTTCGGGGATAATCTGGCCTTGAGCCAGGACGGACGGGGAAGAGAGAAGAAGGCAGGCCAGGAAGCTAAAGACGATGATAACTTTTTTCATAAGCTTAATTTATTGTCTGTTGGACTTTGGCGGCCGCATTATTAATAATTCCGCTTAACTTGTCACTGGTGGCGGTTATGGCCGCGTCAATCATTTCTTTTATGGCCATTTCAGCGGCGTTGGCATCTCGGCCTTTGTACCAGCTTTTGGCAGTGAGCACTTGATCGGCGAATACCCCCACTTTGTCGTCCTCTCTCTGGCTGGAGACCAGAGAGCGCAGGGCGGTCGGCCGATTGGTTTTTTCCAAGTAGCTTTTAGCCTGTTCTTCCTGGGTGATAAACTGGATGAAATCCCAAGCTTCGTTAGCATGCTGGCTTTTTTTAGAGACCACCTCCACCCAGTAGTTGGCGAAGTTAATATTAGTCGGCGGCGTGCCTTCTATTTGAGGCAGCTTGGCAATTGAAAAGTTGAGTTTCGGCGCCAGAGATTCTATGCTGGCGCGGTGATATGAGTAGCCGAAGAAGATGGCCAGGTTGCCGCTGGTGAACATTTCCAGGGAATTGGGCAAAGAGTTGTTCCAGGCATAGGCTTCTTTGCTCGGATTGGCAAAGTCGGCGTAGAAGCGCAAGGCTTCCAGGCCGGGGTTGTAGCCGCTGGATTTAGCGAATTCCGGCACTTGGTTGAAAACAACCTGGCCGGCGTCATTTATCATCACGGCTCCGTTTTGCATCATGAGAATGGAGAGGATATCGCTGAAGCGCTCGATATTAGCGCTGCCTCCCAGCCCGGCCCCGGATTGAACCACGCCCTGTTTGGGGTCTTGCTTAGTCATTTTTTTGACTGCCTGAAGAAACTCTTTATTCCAATATCGGGGCGCCTGGGTGATACCGGCGTTATTAAAGAGATCCTTGTTATAGTATATAGCCAAGGTATCGACTGACAGAGGCAGCCCGTATATTTGCCCGTCGTCTAAGACAACATCATGGCTGACCACATCAACAAACTTGTCCTTTAATTGGCTGACAGTCAAGCTTTTACTGGTTCTTAATTCAGTAGTCGCTTCTTTTTTAATCGTTCCCTTGATTACCGGATAGGCCATGGTTGTGCTTTCCGGCAAGGGAGCTAACTTTGATTGGTATTTAACCAGCCAGGTATTATGGATGGAAAAAATATCCGGCCCCCGGTCTTCGGCCATGGCGTTGAGCAAGGCGCTTTCGTATTCTTCATAGCGCAACTTGCGGTATTCAATGGTGATGAAAGGATGGAGCGCCTTATAGCGGCTGAGGATTTCCTCGAAGGCGTCCGGCCCGTCAAAGACCCGCCAGTAGGTGAGAGTAATGGGCTGCATGGCTTCTTTAGTCTCCTTGTTGGTGAGCTTGCAGCCAAAGCCAGAAGTGAGCAGAAAGATGGAAATCAGGGCGAGGAAGGCGATTTTTTTGGACATAGTTTTTTATCTTAAGTCTGCCTTTATTATACCAAAAACAGCTAGGATTTTCCATCGCCTATATAAAAACTCCCCCGCAAGGGGGAGCAAGTTAAGTTATTTCTTCAAATCATCAAGCTTGACGCTGAGCAATTGGCTGACTCCGTCCGCCCCCATCGTGACGCCGTAGAGGATGCTGGCCTTGCGCATTGACGCCCGGTTATGGGTGATGACGATGAACTGGGTGCGGTCGGAAAGGTCGTCAAGAATCTGGGCCAAGCGTTCTGAGTTGGATTCGTCTAGGGCGGCATCGACTTCGTCTAAAACCACGAAAGGCGAAGGATTGGCGCTGATGATGGCGCAGATTAGGGCAATGGCCGTGAGAGCTCTTTCGCCGCCTGAGAGCATGGTGACAGCCTGAATTTTTTTGCCGGGGGGCGTCGCTTGGATTTCTATCCCGGCTAGGCCGACGGCATTGTGTTTTTTTAGGAAGCGGATTTTTTTCAGCTTGTCGTCGACTTCTTTCTTCTGGGCTGCTTCCTGGGGGCTGAGCCCGGCGTTTTCTCCCGCTCCGGCTGAAATGTTTTTTTCCTCCTCCTCTTTCTCCAGGTCAGCAATCATCACCTTGCTGATTTTCGCCTGGCCGCCGTTGAAGAGAATCTGAAAATATTCGTTGAATTTTTCAGAAATGACTTTGAATTCCCGGTCAAAGCGGCTCTTGATGCTCAGGTCGAGCTCATATATCACCTCTTCCAGGGACTTAATAGCCCCGTTTAGATCATTGAGCTGATGGCTTAAGAAGTCGTATCTTTCCTTAGTTTCTTGGTATTCTTTTTCGGTTTCCGGGTCTATGCCGCCTATTTGGTCCAGCTGGTTCTTGCAATCTTGGATCTTTCTTTGGGCCCTTTCCGGGTCGAAATCCTCTTTTTGCGGGGAATAGGCGGTGACTTCATTGAGATCAAGCTGATCATTCCTGATATTCTTTTCCAGGTCTTCCAATCTCGTTTCTTCCCGGGCGGAACGGATTTTAAGTTCGCTTAACTCCGTGTTAGTCGAATTAAGCTCTTCTTGCAAGGCTTGAAGCTGGCGCTGGCAGCTGAAAATTTGTTCTTTTTCTTTATCCTTAGCGTCGTCTAAGTCAGCTAATTCTTTTTCTAGGCTAAGCGCCTGTTTGTCTATCTGGGCGAGTTTGGCGTCCAGGGCTTCTTTAGTGTCCTTGGCTTTTGAACCGGCTTCAGGCAGGGATTGCTGTTTAATTTTAGCGCTAATGCCTTCTAATTCCGCCTCTAATTTGGCTTTTTCCTGACGCTTAAGGTTGAGGCGCTCGCTTTGCGCCGAAGATTCCAGGCGATATTGGCTGAGCTGTTCGGCCAGAGATTGTTTTTTTTCACTGAGGCTGATTATTTCCGCTTGAATGTCCTTTATTTTTTCCAGTTTTTCCGCATCCTCAGCCGCCAGGAAGACCTTTATCTTATCCTGGAATTCTTGTCTGGCCCTGGATAGCTCCGTTTTTATTTCGCCCACGTCTTCCAGCTGGGCAATGCTTTCCAGCCGGTTTAGAAAATCTTCTACGACTGACTTCATTTCCAGGCGCGCATTGTCCTGGCGGGAACTGACTGATATTTCTTGGCTGGCCCTTTCCAGTTCTTGCCTGAGCTTGGCCAGGGATTGGTCTAAGGCCGCCATATCTTTGGCTAAGGCTTCGGCTTGGGGAGACGCAGACAGCTTTTCAGCGGCGGCCAATTCCTTGACCACCGTTTCCAGGGATCGTTTGAGCTCAACCTCTTTGCCGCTTAACCAGGAAATATCAAATTGTCCCTTGGCCTCCCAGTCCAGCTCTAATTCAGCTTGGGTCTTGGCCAGCTCCTTGAGCAATTGGTTGCGGGAATTGTATAAGGCTTGGAGCTGGGGCTGGAGGCGGCTGATGGCCAAGCTGTTATCGGTGGTTTTGAGCTTGTCAAGTTCGCTTTCCAGCCGATCGTATTTTTTTTCTTTGTCTATCTTTGTTTTTTCCTGGCGAAGATAGCTTTCATTAGCTTCTTCCAGACGGCGATTTATTTCCTGCCAGCTGCGGCCATAGTATTCTAGTTGCCATGATTTTAGTTCAGATTCCAATTGGCTGCGGCGGTTAAGTCTTTCCACTTGGCGGGTGAGGCTGCGTAGGCGGGGCTTGATTTCCGTCAGAAGCATTTCCACCTGTTGGAGATTTTCGTAGCTGCCTTCCAGCTTGTTCAAGGCGGCATCGCGCTTTATTTGGAACTGTTTGACCCCGGTCGCTTCGTCAAAGAAATCTTTCCTTTCAGCGGCTGAAGTGCTGAGAAAATTTTCTACCATGCCTTGGCCGATGACGCTATATGTCTTTTGGCCGAAGTTGGCCTTGGCTAGGAGCATTTGTATATCCGAGAGCCGCGCCCGGCTGTTATTGAGCAGATATTCGCTCTCGCCGCTGCGGTATATGCGGCGGGTGATGACTATTTCTGAACAATCTTTAAGCAAACGGTCGAGGTCGCTTTCTGATTCCACGGCTGCGCCCTCATCTCCGCCTTTCTTGGCTCCTTTCCTTTCGTTATTTAAATGAAGGGAGACTTCAGCTAGGCTGAGCTGGTGTTTCTGATCAGAGCCGGAGAAGATGACATCCTCGCTTTTCTTGCCGCGCAGAGTCTTGAGGCTCTGTTCGCCCAGCGCCCAGCGGATGGCATCGGCTACATTGGACTTGCCTGAGCCGTTTGGTCCGACGACCGCTGTCAGGCCGCGTTTGCCGCCCTCAATCAAACCGGAAAAGACCAGTTTGTTCTTGTTGGCGAAAGATTTGAATCCTTGGATTTCTAGTTTCTCTAGATACATAGTGATAAAGCAAAAAGGGCCGGGCCCAGTCGCTTCCATTATATGATAATTTATTGATTTTTAAAAGCCGGCTATGCTAATATGCCCTATATGATCATCTCCTTTAGCGGCGCCCCCGGCTCCGGCAAAAGCACCATCGCCCAGAGGCTGGCCGACAAGCTCGGCTATGCCCGCTATTACATGGGCGGCTTGCGCCGGGAAGCGGCTAGAAAAAGAGGTTTGACTCTGGCGGAGTATAATAAGCTGGGGGAGGCTGATCCGGCCACTGACAAGGAGGTGGACGAATATCAGGCTGAATTGGGGCGGAAAGAGAAAGATTTTGTCATTGAAGGCCGGACTTCCTGGTATTTTATCCCCCATTCCGTCAAGATATATCTGGATGTTTCTCCCGAGGAAGGAGCCAGGCGGGTATTTTTGAGCCTGCAGGGCAAGGCTAAGGAGGAAAGGAATGAGGATGACCAGCTAGACAGTCAGGAGGCGGTCCGCGAAAGCATGGAGAGCCGGGTAGCCAGCGATCGCGTCAGATACCGCAAATATTACGGCATAGACGACGTCTACGACCATAGCCACTATGACCTTTGCTTAGATACAACTGGGTTTGACCAAGACCAGGTCTTTGCCAAGGTCTGGGATTTCGTTTCCGAGAGGCTTGACAAAGGGAAAAATTGATTATAATATTAGACAAGATTTAAATAAAGGCAGAAAACGAGATTCTCACATCTCGTTTCTCATATCTATCATATGGTTGAAACCACATTAGAGCTGAAACCGGGCTTGACCGTCCGCGTTTATCAGAAAATCAAAGAACTCAATTCCAAGGGCGAAGAAAAGGAGCGCGTCCAGTATTTTGAAGGCCTGATTATCGCTCGGAAGCATAATAAGGAGAAAGGCGCGACCATCACCGTCCGCAAGGTTTCCGACGGCGTCGGCGTGGAGAAGATCTTCCCCCTCAACCTGCCGACTATTACCAAGATTGAAATCAAGAAACAGGCCCAGGTCCGCCAGGCTAAATTATATTACCTGCGTTCCGGCTATAAGAAGAAACTCAAGGAAAAAGTGGTCAAGTAAAACTTGGCCGAAAGGGCGAGTGGTGAAACTGGTAGACACACAAGCTTGAGGGGCTTGGGAGAGCAATCTCGTGGAGGTTCGAGTCCTCTCTCGCCCACCGCGGATGCGGGGCGCATAGCTCAGCTGGTTAGAGCACTTCGTTTACACCGAAGGGGTCCAGGGTTCGAGTCCTTGTGCGCCCACGGTATCAAGAAAGGGCCGGACAGGCCTCTTTTTTGTCCGCTAAGATTCTATGGAGAAATTAATTTGTCTAAGCGAAGCTAAGACCAAACAGGCGGCGGCCAAGCTGGCTAAACGACTTCAAGGCGGAGCCGTCTTGGCTTTATATGGTGAGCTGGGAGCCGGTAAGACCAGATTTATTCAGGGGCTGGCCGAGGCTTTGGGAATCAAGTCCCGGGTTACCAGCCCGACCTTCAACATCTTACGCGTCTATTCTCTCAAGGGACGGAAAGACAAAGCTGATTCCTTTTATCATATAGACGCCTATCGTCTGGCTTCCGGCCGAGACCTGTTGGCGCTTGGAGCCGAAGAATTCTTGGGCGTCCCTAATTCCATCGCGGCCATAGAATGGGCCGAACGGGTGGAAGATATCCTGCCGCCCCAGACCACCAGACTGAGATTCCGGGTGCTGCCGGATGGGGGGAGGGAGATTATTATTTCTTGAAAATTTATTTTGGATAAGAAAAAAGGAGCTTTTCAGGGCTCTCTTTTTATTTCCCCGGGTTTAGCCCAGGAGATTTTTTCCGACCAGGTAGAAGTCCCCGTCTTTTTCGATGAGCATCTCCCGGAAGGAATAAATGGTGGATTCGCCATCGGCCGGTTTGTCCAGGCAGACGGCAAAACTCTCATAAGGAGAGCCAAGTGCCACCCGCCGGTTTTCTTCACTCAATTTTTCCGCCGCCCAGCCGATGGCCGAACGGAATGTTTTGGAAATCTTCATTGCGTTTGGGTTTTATATAGTTCAATGATCTGTTTTTTTGCGTCTTCAATATTCTTTTCGTCAGAGCTATAGATGATGGTTCCGGTCGGCCCCTATTCTTCATACGGATTCTCATCGCTAAGATATGACTCATAGGCATTGCCGAAATCTATAATTACAGGAAGGCCATTTTCTATCATGATGTTCCCGGCGTGAAGGTCGCGGTGATATATTCCCGCTTTGTGCAGCTTGGCCACGATATCGTCCAAGCCGGAGAAAAAAGCATCCCAGTCGAAATCTGATCCAGGAAGCTTGTATAAATCATCTTTTCTATCAATAACATCTTTCAAGCTCGGCCCTTTGATGTTTTCCATGAATAGGAAGCCATATTTAGCGTCCTGTTTGGAAAAAAGAGGGGATGGGACTATCTTGCGGTCGATGCCGATGCTTTTTAGAAATTCTCTATCGGACAGCTTATCCAAGAATTCTATTTCATCATTGACGCCGTTTCTGAGACTTATCCGGTTCTCTTTAATTCTGGACTTGATGACCGTTTTTAAACAGATGGAGCTTTCCTGGTCCACCACGCAGACATCAGCGGTCTTGCCTTCGCCCAGCATGATCTTGCATCGTTCCAGGCGAGCCACAGCCTCCTCGATTAATCCGTTGAAAAAGGCGATCCTTTCTTCCTGGCCTTTTTCTATCCGGGCTCTCATTTCCGTTCTTTCAAGCAGCATAGTATTGTGCCTAGCGCCCCCAGGCTGATCATGGCGTCGGCTAGATTAAAGACGCTGAAGTAGCGCATTTCCAGGTAGTCGACGACATAGCCGTATTGGATGCGGTCTATGATATTACTTATAGCACCAAAAAAAATAAATGTCAAGGGAGGGATTAGGAGTCTTTGGCTATTTTTGTTTGATATTAGGTAAATTATATAGAAGATTAGGACGATTATAACAACCCCCAAGACCAGGTTGAGCCACCAGCCGGATAAAGGCAGGGAAAAGGATATGTAGGGGTTTTTTGTAAAATCAAAGATAAAAAAATCACCAATAAGATGAAGGCTGGGTTCATCAGCCTTGTCTATAGCTAGATGTTTCAGCCATCTATCGGCGATAAAAAACATAGCTGTGGCGGAAAGCCAAGCTATGCTTATTATCCTTGTTTTGGTTGGCTTAGTCATTCTCTTGCAGTTCCGTTTTACAGCGGATGCAGGCGCTGGCAATAGGTCTGGCCAAGAGGCGTTTTTCGTTTATCGGCTGGCCGCAGTATTTGCAGATGCCGTAGGAGCCTTTGGCTATGCGGTCCAAAGCTTTATCAATATCCGCCAAAGTCTTTTCTAAGACTTTTTCCGTGGCCATGTTGGTGGTGTAGTCGCTGATTTCCTGGGCATTCTCGTCAGGCTTGTCCCCATAATCAGGAAATTTTGCCCCTAAATTGTCCGATTCGTGGCTATCCCGTTTGGAAATATCTTGCAGGTCGTCAATAATCCTTTTTTTTCTAATTAAAAGGTCTTTTTCTATCGACTTAATTGTTTCTTTGTCGATCATCTTGTCCATATAAAGGCGCTTAGAGTAAATAAAAAACCATCCTTTAAGATTAGTTCCTTGTACTTAAATTATAGCCTATTGCCTTATTTTTTGCAAGATTTTCCAGGTTTCCCGGACTTTGACAAGAATAAAGCTTTTTGCTATGATTTTCCTGTGGTTGAGCTCTCGGGCCGCCATTTTTGAAAAAGAGGATGTCTAATTGGAGCGGTAGTTCAGCTGGTTAGAACGCCTGCCTGTCACGCAGGAGGTCGCGGGTTCGAGTCCCGTCCGTT
>CAYSJT010000003.1:0-25432 GCA_964431625.1 uncultured Gammaproteobacteria bacterium
AGTCTCTATTTCTGGTTTTACTTCAGCCATATTTATTTAACTTATTATATTACTTCGGCATTATCCGCTGCAAAAATCCCTTGGCTTTATCCACTAGCCCGCCGAGATTTCGCTTGATCTGGCTCTGGCCCCCTTCGGTCTCTATCCGGCTTCCCCAAATAACTAGTCCAAGGGCTGTTAAAAACTCCGGATTTTTTACCTTGTCTATCACCACATTGATATTCTTAGCTAAACCAATGGCCGCCGGCAAGCGTAATTTCTTCTTAGCCGCCTCTACCAGGCCCTCCAGCTCAGCTCCGCCGCCGACGAAAATAACTCCGGCTGGCAGCATGCCGGAACGGTCTATGCGCTTGAATTCATTATCCACCTTTTCAAATATCTCTTCCACCCGGGCATTGATGATTTCCGCGACATACTTGCGGGAAATCGAACTAATATCATCGTTCACCTCTTCTTCCCTGACTAGCTCGCTGACATCCACTTCTTCGTCTTTGCCGATATCTTCAGGCACGGCATTGCCATATTGTTGCTTTATCCTCTCAGCCAAATTTATCGGGCATCTTAGCCCGATGGCCACATCAGCGGTGATATGCTCGGCGCCTATGGGCAAAACGGCGGTGTGAATGAGGTTGCGCTCTTCATAAATAGCTAAAGAGGTAGTGGAAGAGCCGATATTTATTAAAGCAACCCCCAGCTCTTTCTGCTTCTGGCTGAGCACGGCCTCGGCCGCGGCCAAGGGGGAAATAACCAGGCTCTCTATTTCCAAGCCAGTCCTATAAATAGCCTTGGTCAGGTTCTTAATCTGGGTTAGTAAGCCCTGGACGATCAAAGTTTCAACTTCCAGGCGGATGCCGTTCATCCCTATCGGATCCTTGACGTCAGATTGGTTATCAACGCTGAAGCGAATCGGAATGACATGGAGGATCTCATAATTTACCGGCACGGCCAAAGCTCGGGCCGCTTCTATCGCCCGATTGACATCATTCTCTCCTATCTCCCCGTCGCTGCGGCCGACAGCGACGACCCCTTTCGACCTCTCGCATTTGATATGGGGGTCATTGATGCCCACCCAAACCCGGGTAATCGGCACGCCGACCAATCGCTCTGCTTTTTCCAGACAAGCGGAAATAGAAGAAGTGGTCTCTTCGATGCTATTGACTATACCCCGACTGACGCCGCTAGTCGGCACTGAAACTGCCCCGATTATCTGCAGCTCCTCGCCGGTTGGGCCGGCAATGCGCTGGCCGATAACCAGGCGGATAGAGGTTGAGCCGATATCCAGGCCGGCGATGACATTATCCTTCATAGGATTAGTGGGCGTTAATTAAAAATATAACAATGTTGCCTCAGGCAATTGCTGTTAATATTATACAAAATAATTCCAAATTAAACAATCGCCAACCAAGGCTAAGGAAGATTGAAAAACCAACCTGTTATCTGCGGCCCCCAGATCAGGACGATAAGCGCTCCCAGGACCAGAAAGGGGCCCAAAGCTACCCGGGATTTCCAGCTTTTGCGCCCTAAGATTAGCAAAGCCGCCCCGACTAGGCCGCCGATGAGAAAGGAAATGGTCAGCCAGGCAAAAAACAAAGGCCAGGCCGGAAAAAGGAAGCCCAGCCAAAGCCCGAGCCAAATATCCCCGGTACCTAATCCCCGGCCGCGCGTCGCTCCATATATAACCGCAAAAAAGGCGGCTCCGGCCAAGCCGCCAGCCATGACTTGCCACCAAGGAATGCCCAAGGCAAACCCCAGAATTAAAGTCAGTCCGCCTATCGGCCAAACCAGCATCATTGGTACTAGCTGCCAGCGACTATCATAAACGAAAATAGCCACCGCCGCCAGAGCTACCAGCCAATCGCGCAGGAGAACGATGAAGATCTGGGGATTATCCCAATGCCGCTTTAGAAGGAGCCAGAAAAGTAAAGCCGTCGCCATCTCTACTAAAGGATATTGCCAGGAAATCGGCCGACGGCAGTGGCGGCAGCGGCCGCCAAGAAAAATAAAACTCAAGAGCGGAATATTATCATACCAGGCGATCATCTTCCGGCAAGATGGGCAATACGAACGCCCCAGCAGGCTTTCATCTTGATGCAGGCGCCAAACCAGACAATTAACAAAACTGCCCATTATCAAGCCAAGAGCTAAAACCATTATTTCTATATAAATATCCATACCTTCTATTTATAACTCGCCTCTATCTCCTTGATTGCCTCGCTGTCCGGAGCCAAGCTGGTAGCCAAATCAAAATATTCTCCGGCCGCTAAAGCATCGCCCTTGGCCTGATACAGCCCAGCGACTGCCAGGGCCCAGCGATAGTCGGATGGATTCCGGGCCAAGCCATGCTTAGCATAAAACAAGGCCTTATCCAGATCGCCGCGCATATAATAGCTGTCAGCAATTCTTTTCAGCAAGCTGTAATCTGCCGGATGAGCCCGATAGGCGGCTTGGAAATAGGCTCCGGCCCGGCCGTATTCTCCGGCCTTAAAATAAACCTCGCCCAAATCCCAAAAAATAAGGTAACGGAAACGAAGCACGGAATTCCTATGCTCTTCATTGATATTCGGGCCATAAGGATCGGGTAGGCTGATAAAGGCTCGAAGATAAGCCTGGCTGGCTTCTTCTGGACCGGCCCATCGAGCCAAAAATCTGGCCTTAGAAACCAAGCCTGGCGTCCAATCAGGCGCCATGTCTTCCAGGGCGGAAAAATATCCATTGGCCGCCTCTGTCTGACCCAGGGCGGAGGCTATCTGGCCGGAAATAAAAAGGCTTTTGTAGTCGCGGCGTCCGTAAAGGTCGCCGGCTATCTGCTTGAGCTTAGCCTCAATAAGGCGCTGGGCGCTCAAGTCTTGGGCCCGAGGATAGAAGCCGCTTAAAATCTCCCCTAAAGATTGAAGATAAAAAAGGCGATTAGCCGCATTAAGAGCCAGACTTTCCATCGGCTCGGACAGAACCAGGGCGGTGCCGAATTCATCCTCTAAATGCAAATTCATTATCTTGTTGAAATAATAATCCGCCTTTAATAAGCCCAAACTGCGAGAAGCTTGGGAGGCGGCCAAGACAATCATCGCCGCGGCCAGTCCTAGAACAGCTGGCCGCAGGGATCGCTTCTCCCAAGAAGCTCTAGATATATCAGCGGGGGCATTAGCTGCTGCCAAAAGAGACATAAACAGCCAGAAGTACACCTCAGTGCCGGTCACGGGAAAGCTGAAAAGCAAAGAAATTAAGTAAGCAGCCGCACCTGCCGCTAAAGCCAGGCTGAGCCAAGGGAAAACGCGGCGGCGCCAATTTTCATAAGCCAGGAGGAAAAAATAATAATAAATGACAGAAAACCAGGCCAGGCCCCAGAAACCGGAACTGATAATTATATCTAAAAACAAATTATGCGCCCTATCGGCGTTCATGCCGACATCGCCAAAGATTGCCCAATCAGGTGCATAATATTTAATAAATATCTCAGTCCCAGTTTCCAAGCCATAGCCGAATACGGGGTTTGACAAACTAGCGGAAGCGGCCGCCCGATAAAAAATCTGGCGAATGGCTACGCTGCCGTAACCGGGAGAAAAAGTTTTTTGCCAACGCTCAGGGCTGATAGCCAAAAAGGCGGCCAGGGCTAAAAATATCAAGGACAAGCCGCCAACGGCCACGGCTAGCTTCAATTTCCGGCTAGCCCGAGAAAACAAAAGCCCGATTACGAAACCGAGGAATACCAAAGAAAAGGCTAAAAAGGCGCCGCGGCTAGAAGTAAAGAAGAGGCAGGCAAAATTAAGGGCTAGGGCTAAAAAATAAACGAATCGCAACCAGAAGCGCCTAGTGAAAACCAGCAGATAGACTGATAAAGGGATGACGAGCAAAAGAAAGGAGCCCAAAAAATTCGGTTGACCGAAACTGGAAAGGGCGCGATAAGTCAAAAATGGCGCTATCTCCTTATTAAACCTAAAAATATCAATGCCCAATATCTGCAAAACGCCATAAAGAGACACAATAGCTCCGGAAGCGACGACCGTGCCGGCCACCCGCTGTAAACGCTCCGCCAGGCCGCGCTTGCCGGTCCCCAGAGTCAAAACCTGAAATAACACTAAGCCGTACCAAAAAATGTAAAAGAAATAGCTAGACCAGCCCTGCTGGCGGTCATAGGAGCCGAAAAAACTCCGAACCGGGTCAAGCGAAAAAGTTAAACTCAAAGCCAGAGCAGCTAAGAAAAATCCGGGGATAAGCAGGTATTTTTTCCAGAAACGGCGGTAATCAATCTCTAAGCGGAAAAAGGCCAGTTTTAAAACGCTAAGCGATAAGAGCAGCCAGAAAATTAGCCGAAAAACAACAGCCTTATTCAATTCAAATATATTATAAGTTGGAAAAAACCAGGCGAAGCTTAAGGGCACCAAAAAAATCGCCGCTAAATAAGCAACTTCGATCAAAATATCAAGCCCCCGCCTAAAGGTCGGCCAAGATAATTGGCGGGACCTAAATTCATGTTTTTCCATAATATTATTATATCAAATAAAAAAGGGGCTGGATATGCCCCTTTTTTTGTTAAAATATTGAGATCTAAACTTTCTTCGATGCTAGTTTCCGAGACAGGTTCTGCCAAATCACCAAGACCGGACTAGCTATGAAAATCGAGCTGTAAGTGCCAATGAAGATGCCGATAGCTAAGGCCAAGGCAAAATCTTTGATAGTATCTCCCCCCAGGACAATGATGGCCATCAGGGCAAGAATAGCCGAAAAAGAGGTGTTTATAGACCGCGCCAAAGTCTGGTTAACGCTCAAATTAACAGTATTCTCGAAGTCCTGATTGCTCTTAGGCAAATTTTCCCTAATGCGATCGAAGACAATAATAGTATCATTGACGCTATAGCCCAAAACCGTAAGAATAGCGGCGATAAACGGGGTATTTATTTCCAGGCCATAAAAGTGGCCGAGGACCGAGAAGACGCCGAGAGTAATCAAAATATCATGAACTAGGGCAATAATGGCCGCGATGCCATATTTCCAGGAAGCAACCGGCCGGGAAACCTTGCGGAAAACAAAGGAAATAAAAACAATAATTAAAATAAGGATGATAAAAGTAGCGTTGAAAGACTTGCTTTTAAGCTCCTGGCCGATGGTCGGGCCGACTGCGTCGAATCTAAGCTCTTTGAAGTCAGCTCCTTCCCGGGCTGCAGACAGCTCTTCCAGGGCGGTTAAAACCGCCTGATGAGTGGCCTCATCGCTTTCTTTGAAGCGCAAAATAAGGGAATCTGAAGTCGGCTGGATGACTAAATTGCTCAGACTAACACCGCTTACGCTCTCCTGCACTTCGGCAATAGTCGGCTGATAGCCGCCAAATTCGGCTTCAAGCAGGCTGCCGCCCTTGAAATCAATGCCAAAGTTCAAGCCCCAGAAAATTAAAGCTAAAATTGAGGCGATTACTAAGGCTCCGGAAATAGACAGGGATAAGCCGCGTTTTTGCACTATCTTGTAAACCATATATTTAATTTCCTATATAAACTACTTTGCTTCTGCCTCCTCACGGCGGCGAGACACCCCTAAAAGCCAAGGGCGCTTCTCTAGCCACTCGCCGAGGATGATGACAAAAAGGACGCGGGTGACGACAATAGCGCTGAACAAAGAAATGGCAATGCCGATAAATAAGGTGGTGCCGAATCCTTGGACTGAAGATGAGCCAAAGAACATCAGGACTAAGCAGGTGACAATGGTAGAAATATTGCCGTCACGAATAGAGGGCCAGGCCCGGCGAAAACCGGCGTCGGCTGCCTGGCTGACAGTCTTCCCCTCCCGTAATTCTTCGCGCATTCGGGCAAAGATCAAAATATTTGCATCAACGGCAATGCCAATGGACAAGATGAAGCCGGCAATGCCTGAAAGGGTGAGTGTAATGGGCTTTAAGGCGTAGAAGAAAAGCAGGATACCGATAATGGAAAAAAGCAAAGCCAGGCCGCTGCCGAAGATCTTCATTTCATTAAAGGAATAAAATAGAAACCCGACCATAATTACCACTAAGACTAAAGCCAGCCAAACGGGGATAGCCTTGAATATGGCCAGAACGGTCAGTCCATAAATGGCTAATGATAGAACAGAGAGCAGGCCTGGCAGGCGGTAATATAGGATCATGAATAGCGAAACCAGGATCAGGCCAATAAAGCCGGCCTGAAGGCTATTGGCGATGGCGGCTGAGCCCAGGCTAGCCTCGACGGTCTTCTGGGAAATTAGGGAAATCGGCACGGGCAAGGCCCCGGAATTAAGACGTTTGACCAAAAGCTTGGCCTCTTCAACATTGAATTTCCCGGAAATGACTGCCTGGCCGCCGCTTATCTTCTCATTGACAGTCGGAACGCTAATAGGATAGCCGTCTAGAAAAATAGCTACCGGCTGGCCGATGTTGCGAGCGGTAATATCCTCGAAAAACTTGGATCCTTCGTCATTAAATTCCAAAGAAACTTCCGGCGAAGCATCGTTGGGGTTAAACTGCAGGCTGGCTCGCTTGAGATATTTGCCGGTCAGTTCTGTATTCTGCCAATTGCTGTTTAAATCCAGCTCAGCGGTCGCTTGGCCGTTCTCGCTCGGCATCAAATTGATGTCGGAAGCGGACATTTCCTTGAATTCCAGAACCGGAGTCTGGCCGATCATTTCATTGGCTTCTTTGACATCCTTGATGCCGGCCAGCTCAACGATTATCCGATATTCGCCGTTGCCGCCTCGATTGACTTGCACCAAAGGCTCGCTGATGCCAAAGGCATTAACCCGGCGTTCAATCACATCGCGGGCTGATTCCATCGCTCCAGCCCGATCGGCCTCAGGAATGTTGGCAACATCAGCCTGATAAACCAGCTGGGCGCCGCCCTGCAAATCCAAACCCAGGCTGAAAGGAAGTTCTTTCACTTGGGGCAAAACAATGATATTGTTGGTTTTTTCTGACAGTTTTTGGCTAAAATTATTATAATAATATCCGCCGGAAACCAAAAAAACTGCGAAGGAAAAAATAATGATAAGACCCAAAAGCCACCAAGACTTGCCTCGGCTGGAAAGTTGAGAAAATTTTTGGAAGAATGACATAGTTTTAAGCATAAAGCCGGCCAAACGCCAGCTTAACGGCTTTATTTAAAGACCTTCAAATCTTAAACCAAAGCTAAATAAAAATCAAGCTTTAAGTCCACCGGCCATTGTCTTTACAAAACCCTATTTTCCTTATATAATAGCCCTGCATCATATTAATCATTAAAGGCGCTCTCGCCTCTAAAATATGCCTCTCATCCCCACTGTCATCGAAAAAGAAGGCCAAGTAGAAAGGGCCTATGACATCTATTCCCGCCTGCTCAAAGACAGAATTATCTTCCTGGGCGAGCCGATAGACGACCACACGGCCAATATTATTATTGCTCAACTCCTCTTCCTTGATGCCGAAAGCAAAGACAATGACATCAAATTCTATATTAATTCTCCGGGCGGTTCGGTTTCAGCCGGGCTAGCCATATACGACACCATGCAGCACGTCAAGTCAGACGTTTCAACTATCTGCATCGGCCTGGCCGCTTCCATGGCCTCGCTGCTTCTAGCCGCTGGCGCCCCGGGGAAACGCTTAGCCCTGCCTAATAGCGAAATAATGATCCACCAGGTCATGGGCGGAGCCGAAGGCCAAGCCTCGGATATAAAGATAAGGGCCGAGCACATCCTGAAGACCAAAGACAAGATGAACCGGCTCCTAGCCCTGCATACTGGCAAAAAAATTACCGAGGTGGAAAAGGATAGCGACCGGGATTACTTCATGAGCGCCGAAGAAGCTAGGAAGTACGGCTTGATCGACAAGGTCCTGTCCCGCTAAAACAAAATTAAGGGTTATATTAAAAAATCCCGCTAAAAGCGGGATTTTTGTTAACAAGCATTATTTATTCAGTCTGGAAATTGTCAATCACTAAAGAAAAAATCGTAGGATAAGCCAAGCGACCGGAGACAGCCGCAATATAAGAAACGACATATAGGCGTTCGCGCTTGGCATCGGTCAGATAGAAGTTGAGCTTATCTTCGCTCCAAATCCCCTCCCAGCCATCCGCATTCTTTAGTTTGTCATAAGTAACTGGCAGGCCGGGGAAAGATTCGCTGTACCAGTTCAATATGCTCAGGTTCCGGGTATTGTCTTGGACCGATATCTGAATTAAGGAATCGTCAGGAGCGCTGAAAAGAACGGTGTCGCCTTCGTTTAATAATTGGAGCGGCCAAGCCGGAACCAGGGTGCGATAGGTAAAAGCGCTATTATTATAAACCTGCAAGCCGGAATTTTCTGTCAATCTGCCGGCCCCGGCCGGATTATAGCCGTTTTTTATCTCAGCTGAGTCCAAATAAGAATCGGCGTCTGAGTCCTCCTTACCAGGGTCAGTGCCAAAAACCGCTTCTTCTGGGTCATAAAGGCCGTCCTGATCAGAATCCAGCAGAGGCGGCAATTCGACTACCGGCCCCTCAGCCTCCGGCTGGCTGGAAGAGGCAATATCCGATTCCCCGGGAATGACATCAATCTGGCTAGTCGCGGTTTCTGGCACCTCCGGAACAGCCTCAACTGCCACTGGACTGCTGGCAGTAGCGTTTATTTCAGAAGATGTGCTTGTCGGGCTCTGACTGGGGGTTTCAACTCGCTCGACGATCTTCTGAGTACTGGGTCGGATTATGAAGCGATAGCTCAAAAATATCAGCAACCCAATAAAGGCCGCGCCGGAAATGATTATCAAGAAGCCGACCAGCTTGAAATTTGCCTTAGCCGGTTGAGAGCCGGTAGCCGAATTAATCCCGGCCGAACGCGGCGCCGGCTCAAAATGGGCCGCTTTCGGCATATTGCGCACGATTAAATCTTGGTCGACGCTATAAGCAGCGTCTTCCTTGATGCTCTCGGCGGGTTGGGAGGCGCGGGGCTTTATTTTAAACATAATCAAGCAAAGACAAGCAGGGCAATGATGACAAAAAGGCCGAAAACCAATAAAGCCAAAACCAGCCATTTTTTAAAATGGCCGGTTGAAGTCTGTGGCATGGTATGGAGGTTCAGCGAAAGCTTGGATTTCGGTGGCGTGCCGGGCTGACGCCTCAGTCGCTTGCCTTTGTCAAGGCCTAAAATATCCATTATCTATATTATTAATCCCCCAGCCCGGGTAATTTGCCTGGGCCATTGGGATTATATCCATTTCTCACTTCCGAACCGTCAGAATAAGTGTCGCCGTCGGAATCGGCGTTAAGCGGATTGGTCTTGTATATATTAGCCTCTTCATAATCGCTTAAGCCATCGCTATCAGTATCAATAATATTAATATTTGTCCCGAGAGCGGTCTCCTCTTCGTCTGTCAGTCCGTCAGCATCAGAATCAGTCGGCGGTAAAACGATTTCCGGGGCGCTGGTAGCCGGAGCATTGATTCCGGGAATAGCTGGGATATCAAGGCTTGGCGTTTCTACTGTGGTCGTAGCGTCTGTTTCCGCCTCAGTCGCCGGCTCATTAGCCGGGATTACAACCGGGGTTTGCTTAACCGAAGGGGCCGTCGGCTGGCTCGGCACATCTTCCGGGGCTGGCTTGGCTAATTTGCTATAAGCGAGGTAGGCTAAGAGGCCGATGATAACAATAACAATAAAAATCACGCCTATCTTAAACCAGCGGTCATTCTTGGGCCGCGCTTCTCTTTCTTCGCCCGTATAATTATTTCCGGATGAAGTCAGGCCGACACGCTGGGTCTCTATTTCCGGACTCTGGCCGGAAGAGCTTGGCGCGGATGCGGCGGCTGGCTTATCAGTCTCGGCGAAAATATCGTCGACAGCCGGCTTCTGATTGTTCGGTAAATCGTTAAACATAGCTTTTTCACTTATTGATGTATAAAAACATTATAACCAATCAGCTGAAAATTATCCAGGCCTAGGGATTCTGCCCCCTCTCCGTCTGGACAGAATTAAGATCAGTGACTAAATCGCCTGCCTGCTTAATTACTTTATATACTTTGATTTGTCTGTTCTCATCCCGTCTGAGTATTTGGACCTCGGCTTCCGCAGGCAGGCCGAACTGGGCTTTTTCCAATTCGTTTAAAAACTCCGGATCAAATACTTCGCCTTTTTCATCATAAAAAGGAGAAAAAGAGCGATTCATTAAAATTAAAGCAACAATTAAGGCAATAACGATGACAATGGCGGCAGCTATTATTGTCTGGCGCTTGTTCATATTATTAGTCGATTATTTCTTGCTCGATACAAACCGCATTTTGAGGCTTTGGGGTGCAAAACCAATGGACAGCGGCCTGATGACAGCATTCGGTGGCCTTATTACAACAAATATCGCCGCAGACTTTCCATTCGCTCAGCGCTTGGCAAACGCCGCCGCAGCAAGCCTGGGAAGAGCCGCAGGCGCAATCGTCCTCGCAGCTGGAGCAGTTCTCGCCGTTAGCCGCCTGGCAGAGACCGTCGCCGCAAAAAGGCAGGGCGTCGCACTGACCGTTGACATTGCACTCCTGGCCGCCCGGACAGCCTGGGGGGCAACTACTACCGCAACCGTCGTTGCCGCACTGCTTGTTGGCGCAATTGGGGATACAGGTCGTGCCGCAATCAACTCCGCAACTTTGGATATTCTCAAAGTCAGTCTGGCAATAGGTGTCGCCACAATAGCCGCCGCCGTCAATCGGAGACTTGAAGACGCAATAGGTATTATTGGGAATCGGATAGGGGGTGGGAAAATTGATTCCTGTCCGGCAGCCATATTGGAGGCTGGGGCTGCTGTTGGAAGGGCTGGAAGTGGTGCCGCTCGTCCCGTCACAATCCTCGTAGCCGTCATTATAGAATCCGCCCCGGTTTTCAGTATTAGGCAACTGCTTAAAGCCGTCGCCGCAATAATTATTGATGCTCAGATAAAAATTCTTCTCGCTGAAAGTCCCGTATTCATTGGTCGCTTTTATATTGATTGGCTGGTTCTGAGCTAAAACCTTAGCTTCTCCATGAAGATAGATTGCTTCTTGGACTCCCAAACCGAAAGCGGCCGGGCTGGAAACTAATTTGGCGAGCGATCCCCAGAATTGTCTAAAATAATTTCTGAAATCAAAGCTGGTATTATAATCTTCTTCTTCGTATGTTGTTGTCGGCAACTGGGCGCCTAAAACCAAAGCTTGAGGCAAGGGATTGCTAGTATAGGTCAGGCTATGATTGCCTTCCTGATTATAGCCGATGAAGCAAGAATAAGGCTGATTAAGACGGGCGGCGGGCGGACAGTTGAAATTCAAGCTGGGACGGGCGACTAATAAGCGAAGGGTGAATTCCTTTTCGGTCTTAGCGCCGTAGTCGTCAGTCACGGTTATCCGGTATCGGAAAGAGGTGTCATCGGTAAACTTGAAACTGGTGGGGACGACCCCCTCATATTTAACCTGATAGCGGTTTATGCCGACATTGGTAAGCGTTTTTTCCAGACCCGCCCCGTTTAAGAGGTCAAAACCATTGGTCGGGCCTTCTTCCTTTACCACCACATAGGCGGAAGCTGGGGCGCTCAGGTTATTGTCGGAGAAATAGAAACTATAGATAAAAGGTAAAACAGGATCTAAAGTATACTGTCCGTTGTCAGCCTCGACAAAAGGCTTGGGATTGGCTATGACCAAAGGCACGGTTGTAGCTAAAACTCCGCCCTGGCCGTCATTAATAGTCAAAATAGTGTTGTAGGTTCCGGGAGCGCCGGCCGCTTCGGCATAAATCTTCTTCTGGCCGGCATCGGCGGTTGGCTTGAGTACTGGCGGGCGGTTAAGCTGGCCATCGTTTTTCCAAGTCAGCCAATTTCCCCCTCCCGTATTCAAATTCCAAGTCATCGGATTGCCCTCCTGATCGGCCGCTTTGATAAAACCGTTATATTCCCGGCCGGCTTCTCCGGCCAAGCTGCTGGTAACAATATAGGGCGGGGTATTAGTTGCCTGGCCGCCAGAACCTATTCCGGTGCCGGTAACACAATTGGAAGCAGCCGGGTCATTAGGTGAGAAATGGAAATCAAGCGCCGGATCGCGAGTCTCTAAAACGGCGCAGAGATTGTAATTAGAGCCATTGGCATCGGTTGAATAGGCCATGGCATAGCTGCCAGCCGGCAATTTTAAATAATTCGGCTCGGGGGGATAGACGAACTGCTGGCTGCTTTCCTGCCAACAGGTTTCTGAGTCATAGCCGGAACAAGGGCCGAGACGATTAATCGGATCAGATAAGCTCTCGGCCGCGCTCAAGCTGGCAAGCAGTGATTGAGACCAGCTCGGCCAAGTTGATACCGAGCGGCCTTTAAGATAGGTGCCGGCTGACAAGCTTGGATACTGGCCATGGGTCTGTTTGAATTTAAAAAGCGCTTCTTTAAGCTCCTCTAGCTTGCCGGCTCGCTTGGCATCCCGGATAATCTTAGCCTTGAGGCTGTCACAATAGAATCCGCTCGGGCACTCGCCGTCAGTCAGGCAGTATTTGTCTTCTTTAAGCAGGCAAGTGCCTGAAGCCAAGCCGCTGCTGGCACAATACTGATCCTGGCTGCATTGGCTGTCGCTGGCGCAGCGCCAGGCAGAAACCGAGCAGGCTGGAGGCGGATCGCTTGATTCGCTGATATTGCTATTGAATTTCCAGTGGGCGATAATCTGGCCGAGAATATCTACCGTATAGGGCGCCGGCTCTTGGTTATATGAAATTAGATAAACGTTAGTGTAGATGATTCTGGCGTCCGGATCAACATTGGTGGCATTAACATAGACCGTCCGGCCATCGCGGATAGCTTCATAGCCGTCCACGACCAGGGCCTGAGGGGACCCGGCAAATCCCTGGCTTTCATACCAGCGATAAATGCTGTAATGGCTGGGGTTGGGAACGACCCTGATACCGATGGCGTCGCCGCTTCCCTGATTAACATCGAGCATCGGCACCGGCTGATTGACATTATCGATGGCCAATACAGCCGAAGCTACCCCTAAGGCGAAGAGCCCCAAGGCTAAATTGAGAAAAATTGATATTCTCTTGCTCATATAAACAAAATTAAGCTCTTCGGCCTAATCGACTATCAATTGCACTTCCGGCGAAGACTGGCCGCTCTCGTTTCCAGATGCATCTAGGGCGGACAATCGGAAATAATGGGTGCCGGAGGAAAACTGGGAACGACTGAAACTCAGGCTGGAGGCGTTCTGGCCGGAATCGAAAGATTCTCCATACAGGCCTGAGGCGATGCCGTGATACAGGCGATAATAGAGGGCGCCAACTACTGGCGTCCAGGTAAATTTGATATCTTGGCTGGAAGGGTTATCATCCACCGAAAGATTGGTGGGCACTGCCGGCGCTGTTTTATCCGTCGGAGTGGCCGTTTTTTCGTTGGACAAATCGCTCTCAGTCTTATTGGCGGAGAGAACTGTCACCTTAAATACATAAGAATAGCCGTTTTCTAGGCCGCTTAAGGTGGCGCTGCAATTATATACGCCGCTAATCAAGCTACAAACATCAGCCGGCAGAACCGACACCGATTGCATATTTCCCTGCCCCGCCCTTACATAATACAAGTTATACTTGTCCACCTGGCTAGCGCTAGAACGCCAGGCTAAGGTTACGGCGCCACCGATCTGGGTGTCGACAGCGGAAAGAAGCTCGCCGGCCTGGGGCAGTTCCGCCCGGAAGAAATACGATTCTTTCAGGATATTCCAAAGGCAGAGACCATCAGCCTGGCCGTCTCCGTTTTGATCCTGGCCGCAGGCGCCCCCAAGATTGGCGCAGGGACTGCGGTCGGAAGTGCAAGCCAGATTCTCGCTCTGCCCCCTGATAACCGCTTGGTCGATAATAGCCGGCAAATCATCCAGGGTAGTCGGATCACCAGCATCGCGGCAATAATAGAAATTATAATTATATTCCGCGCATGGGCCGAAGGCGCCCAAGCAATTATCCTGCCATGGCGACCAGCTGCCATCAGGATTGGCTGGCGGCCAAGGGTTGTTGCAGATAAAGATGAAAATTTCTCCGCTCTTTTCCTCTCCATCGCCCGTGGAGTAGACATTGCAGCAATTCTCCGGACAATCCCCGCCGCTGCAAAGGCAGCTCGGGCTGCTGTCGCATGAGTTGGTATCCAGAAAGCGGCTCATGTCCAGCTTGGCAGTCAACGGGGTATTAGCATCGGTTACTCCGGAAACAGCCGTGGCCATAATACCGTTGGCCGGCAGGCCATTTATCGAGCTTAGTGAAGCCACGCTGGCATCAGCGCTCCAGCTCCAATCCCAGAAATAACCGGTCACCGGCGCCAGGATTTGGCCGTCAGAGCTATAGGCCCTGGACCAGAAAACCTTGTCCCTATCGGCGGCCGTGTCAAAGCTCGGATGGGCGGGGTTGCCGTCGTTTTCATTTAAGTCATTTTCGCTTGTCTTGAAAAGATATGATTCCGGAGCTAAGCCCACATAATCGATGTCGCAAAGGCCGGCCAAGGGCCCTTGATCAGGCAGGGTATGAAACTTAATTATCTGGGAATTAGGATAGTTCCGCCCATTCAGTTCTATTAATTGCCCTTCGACATAATTGCCGCTATTAGGATCGAGATAGCCCGGGCCGTTAAAACCGATCGAGGCCGCGCTCATCACCCCGGCCTGGCTATCGAGATTTTCATCGCCTTTAACTAACAGGTAATAATTGCTGTCGGCTGATAAGAGCCGGGCCGGGCTGAAAATCAGGGAGGTCGTATTGCCGGACTGCTGGCTGGCCACCGATCCGGGGATGGAACAATACAGCTTATCGGGGTCAGGGACATCAGCTTGAGCCTGGCCGCGCCAAGCCCTAGCCAGACTCTTTAAATATGAGCTCAGGCGGCTGTAAAACCGGCTTAGCCAGCCTTGGTTTGATTTGGCCAGGAGATTATCAGCTTGAGTAATGAACGTGCCTGGGGGGCAGACTCCGTTTCCATAATCGCGCTCCTCCAAGAGCATGACGTTGGCTCCGAAGCTGGCTACATCCATGGTTTGATTGAAATTCACGTAAATAGCGGCGTTGCGGCAAATATCATCCGATAGGTGCTCAGGGATGGTGGAAGAAATTTCCGGCCGAGCCTGGCAGCAGGTATCGCCGCCGCAACCGACCGTCGCGTTGTTGCCGCAATCGCTGTCCTGGGTGCAGCCGCAACATAGGCCCCGTCCGGCGCCGCTGCAATTGCCTTGATTGGGCTGGCAATAGAGGTTGGGCGTGTCCGGGGTAACGCAAGAGTCCGGGGTAAGACCAGGCTGACAGCAACAAGTGCCGCATTCAGGATAGGCGCCCAAAGAGCCGTCTTCGTTTAAGCAGCCGAAACCTGGGAAATTGCAAGAGCTGAACTCGCAGGTAGAGGTGGAGGACTGGCCGGCGCAAGTCAAGCCGACCCCGCCTGCCGGATTAGCGCAATTATATTCGCAAGTGGCGAAGTTTGAAAATTGGCCGGTCGTTGTCGCCGTCGGATCGCAAACTAAAGGATTAAGCAAACTGCAATTATAGTAGGCGCAGAAGCCCTCATAGGGTCCGGCGGCTATCCTGTCGCCGCCAAGGCACTGGCTGCTTGCCTGGTCAAAACAACAGCTGGCTTCAGCCAGGCAGCCAGCCTGGTTGCCATCAAATAATGAGCAATAGCTGTTGCCGGAATTGGCCGCGCAGCCTTGATCGCATTTTTCCTGGCTGTTGTAGAATCCCAAAACCAAAGGGGTGGTCGAAGCGCAGAGACTGGGGTCGGCCGGCTCCTCCTGACAGTTGAAATAGGCGCAATAGCCGTAGTTAGGATCGCTGGGATTGCCAGTAATTTCTTGGCCGTCGCCGCCGCGGCAGAAATCATCATCCGGATTAGAGCTGCGGTTGGCATCAAAACAACAAGCGGCGCTATGGTCGTTGCATGACTGCTTGCCGCTCAAGCTGCTGCAATCAACGCAGACTCCTTCCGGATGATCGGCGCTGATATCGCAATACTGGCCGGAATGCCCAACACAATTACAGGCCGCATCATGTTCCTCGGTCGTGCTGCCGACCGCGGCGCAGCCGGAACAGAAACCTAGGCCGGCGCCGTCATCAACCGTATCAGTGCCGCAAGTCCCGCCGCAGACTAAGGGAGCGCAGCAATCCTGCTCATCCTGACCGATGCTGCAGCAGCAGTCGCAGCTGGCCTGATCAAAGACCACGCAACTGTCCGGCTGAGCCGGGGCGGGATTGTCTTCACAGATGGAGTCTGAAGGGCAAATTTCAGCCGAAACGCAACGGCCAGAATTGGCTACTGACTGGCAAGAAAACTCCGAAGAACAAATTAAACAGTTGGAATTAAGGTCGACGCAAATATCGCCGCTTCCCCTGACCCAGCCGGCCGGACAGGAAGTCGGGACGATAATCTGCCAATGCTGGTCCTGGTTGCAAGTCTTTTCAGCCGTAAAGGTCTGGCCGCCAAGAACGTAAGTCATTGTCTGAGGCAAATCGCAAGCCGAACCGCTGCCGTTTTTCAAGCACCTGTCAAAAGAAGCGTCATATGAACAATTATTGGGGCCGAATTCGCCACAGCCAGGCACGCTGGCACAGGAATAATCGCAATCATCTACCACCTGCTTGCCGCCGCCGGCATAAGGGGAACAGACCCCGGGAACATTGGGGCAACTAACTCCGTTCTGGCAGGCGCCAAGATAATTAGCCAGGCCGGCGCAGCTATAGAACTCAGTGCTGGTCGGATTTTCAAAGCCGGTGCTGAAGCTCCACTCGAAGACCGAGGTCGGTATATCAATTAGGCATTCATTCAAACTATTAACGCAGCGCCCCTTCTTATAGGTAGTTGCCGGGCAGCAGACCTGGCCGCCGCAATCCGCATCGACTTGGCAAGCGCCGACTTCAAAATTAAGTTCGTTCCCCCACTGTCCGCCCTTGATCACCCGCACCGGACCGCTAATTGACTCGGCCGGGACTGCCGTATCGATGCGTTCAGCTTGGCCGTCCTGGGCAATGGTGCCATAGGCGGAACGGTCGTAATTGAATTTAACCAAGCCTTCGGCGTCAATGGGGCCGAAATACTCCCCCCAAAGTGACACCGGGGTGCTAATCGGCCCTCGCTCAGGGGAAATCTTACAAAGACTGGTCTTCAAAGAAGCTTGGCTGTCAGCTTCAAAAATGCTGGGGTTAAGCTCTTCGGTGCTGATGATTGTCTCGACCAAATCTAAAGAAATGACATAGTTGCCATCAGGCAATCCTGCCGGCACCTTGACCACTACCTGGTCATCGCGCCAGACAGAGTCCAAACAGACATCCGGAAAATCATAATCCGCTTCCATGCTGCCGAAGAAGGCGCGGGAAAGTCCGCGCGCCCCGCCAAAGCCCTGGCCGCGAATGGTCACATATTGGCCGGCGGGCCCGGAAGCGGGAGAAAAAGAAGAAATGAACGGCCCTTCGCCCTGCTCGGCTTCTTTTAAAAATTTCAAATAATTGCTCTTCTGAGCATAACCACTGATATTATTAACGACAAAGCTGCCCGACTGTCCTGACTCAATATTGGGAGTCAAAGCGGTGCCGGAAAGGCCAAGCGGATTATTGAAAACCGGATTCAGTCCGGGGACATTGCTTTGATAATTGCCGAAGTAGGCATTGCTGTCATAAAGGTTGGAGCCTTCATAAGCGACTTCGGACTGCAAATAGCCGCTGGCCGGATTGAGCAGGCAGAGACCGGGGCGGATGATGGAATTAGCCTGAAAATCAGACAAGCTTGGGCCATAGCCGTCATTGGTGGCATCGCTTAAACCGTCGGCATTCACTACTTGAATAGCGCCGGTCTGAACACCGACCGGGACGACAATAATTATCTGACTATCGGTCCAGGAATCGACGCAGGCCGGATTGATTTCCGTAGGCTGACGACCCAAAGTAGGGCTGCTGCTGCCCAAGAAGACAACCTGGCTGCTAGAGCTGGCATAGGCGCCGAAATTCTTGCCGGCAATGGTCAGCAGGTTATCCGGCGCCCCGTTCGGCGAGTCTAAATTACAAGTCAAAGCGCAGTCACTGTCGGTTGCGCAGGGCTGATTAGGATTATCTTCGCAGAATCCGCCCGCCGGGCTGACATCAAGGATAACGGGCGGGCCATAGCAGGTGCAGGTGTCGACATTGCAAGTCAGATATTCTGAACAGCGGTTATTGTCCGCCTCGCAAGTCGGCGTATTAATGTCCGCATCGCAGGGGTCGCCCATTTGGCCTTTGGGCTTGCAGCCGCAATCGGCGGCATCGCAGAAATCGCTGGGCGCGCAGATATTATTCTCCGCCTGGCAGCCAGGATTGGGACTGACATCGCAGCTAGCCGGACCGTTGCCGCCGCAGTTAGAGCCGATGCAAGCCCCCCAGCTGCCGTCTTCGCAAACCATATAGCCGCCGCAGCCGCAAGGGGAAATGTCGCCGTCAATACAGCCCCAACCGCCGCCGCTGCCGCCGCCGAGCTTGGAAAGGACGAAGGTGGCTATGGCCCAAGAGGCCATAATAATAACTAAGCCTATAACCCCGTTCTTGAGTATCTTCTTGGCTCGGGAGATCTTTTCCTCTTCGCCGCCGGAAGTCATCCAGATGACCCCTCCGAAAATAACAAAACCCACGGCGATAACGCCTAAGACGCCCAGAGAAATATTGATTATCCGGCCGGCAATCGTACGCGGGTCATCGGCGCTCAGGCTCCCGGCCAATCCATTATTAACCGCTTCTAGGCCGAAATTTTGAGCCAAGGCAAATCTAGCTCCAAATAGAGCAAAAACCAGAAGGAAAAAGGCGATGACAAAGATTTTTTTAGTTCTGTTTTTTGTCACAAGCTTATGAAATTATTGGCAATTGCCATCTGGCCCCAGGACGGCACTTGGAACTCCGAAACAGCATGAGGGCAGAGACGGGGTGACGGAGCAACCCGGCCCGGCGCTGGGCTTATAGCAATTTTGATATATGTCCTTAACCCCGGAACCGACTTGGGGCTTATAGGTCACGGACTCCTGGAAGGTCGAATGGAATATTTTAGAAATAGTGGTGTCCGGTTCGCCATCTAAAGGATTGACATCCTTATTTTCATTCAGAATCCAATAGCCGAGCGGGGAGGGGGCGGCGCTGCGCAGATTAATCAGCTTATGGATAACCGAAGAGGTGCCGCTTTGGACTGTCAAGCTGCCCGTACGCAAGGAGCTATTCATCATTAAAGTATTGAAGTTTATTTGAATAGGAACGGCTAAGCCCTGCCCGGATTGAGCCTGCTGCGGGCTGACAAAGCTTATTTGGGGCGGATCAGTGGCTATCTTGTCGTTAATGAAGAAAGACCAAGTATACTTGTCCTTTTTATTTATGTTCTCATCCTTGCTCTTATTGTCGTCATAAAAATCTATCGGACCGTCGGCCGCGGTGTCGCGGTTGCCATCTAAAGAATTGGCGGCGGCGTCAATTAAGCCGGTGAGCAGGCTCAGATTGGCGGTCGGATAATTTATAGCATTCAAATCCTGGCAGGTGCGGTAAGGCAGGGGGGAGGTGGCGCAAGACTTAAAGGGATTATAGGCCAAACAGTCGGCATCGGTATCGCAAGGCTTAAGATCGGCTGAAACCAGCTCAACCGACAAATGGCTGTCAGCCGGCAAGCAATAGATTTTTTCGCCACAGCCGTTTAAGCCGCATTCCTGGTCGGAAATAAACTCAAGCGTCTTATAGCCGTTGGAAACGACGAATTTACCGGGCAGAAAATCGCCCACACAGGCTCCGGATTGGCATTTATATGACAAACAGTCGGCGTCCTGGCTGCAAACAGCGCCGTTGGCGCCGGCTGTCTTATCGGCATTAAGCACCCTGATATAGGGAGAAACCGTTTCGGCCGGCCCGGAAACAGTAATCGGATTGATAGCTTCATTGAAATTTACCTGGATCACGGAATTCATCGGCCTGTCTTTCTCGTCTTGGATCAAAGTTGTTTCTTCCAGATCAGTCCCGCCGGACATAGGCTGCAGAGTCAGGGCGGTATTATTGGAAGTGCTTAAAATTATATCGTTGCCCGCTTCCCCGGCGACCTTGGCTGTTAATTCTACCGTGCTGCCGACCAAGGCGGCACTCACCTGCTCGTGGCCACTGAGCTTAGCCGCAATATTGGCCGCCTGGGCTCCCGGGGTGCAGGGAGACGGCACTAGAATTTTGTTGTTAGCAAATGAATCGGCAAAAATATATGATTCGTTCCCGACCGCCAAAGTGTCGGCCGCCTGCTCGGGATTAATGGAAACGGTCCAGAGGCTGCCGGCCGGATGATTTTCAGACTGGAAACTTAAATAATTAGGGAATACGGCCAAGCCGCTGCCGTCAAAATCTGCTACGCCCAGAAGCGTTTGGCCGTCTTGTCCGTCAAACAACTGGGCCTTGTTGGGATAATCGGCCGGAACGGATATGATGAAAGAGTTTAATTGGCCGTGGTAATCTAAGGATACCGCCGGACCTGAGGGCAAAACACTGATAAGTTCAGCCGGGGCATAGATATTGGGACAGGAATTGGCGGCAATCTCGCCTTGAGCGGCCTGCGCCGGCGTCAACTGCTGATAGACATCGCCGTCATCATCGGGCACGGGGAAAATACCGCCGTCTAAAACCTGGGGCGGGGTCAAATCCAAACTAGTATTAACTAAGAAGCTCCAGCTGAAATAATCGCTAGAACAGTTGGCAAACATCGAAACCCCGTCAACTTTCTTGAGCTGGCTGGAAAACTTGACTGAGTACTGGATACTGTCAGAAGGGGATCCCAAAAAGCTGAGCGGAGTCAAAACTAAGGTCTGGTTACCGCTAGGCATGGAGACGGCGATATCGGTCACATTGGTATTAGTTTCCGGACAAGTCGCATCCGGACAGCCGTCTCCTAAATCCGTCTTATAGACCTTTATCGCTGCCGGATTAATCAAGCTACAGCCGGGCTGGCCGCAGGCGCAAGGGTCTCCTTGGCCGTCAACGCAGGCAGATTCTGGCAATATTGCCTCCTTGAAACTAATCATTATCGAAGTATTGCGAGGCACGTCAGTCTGGCCATTGGCCGGGTAGAAGCTATCCACAGTACAAGCGCCAGCTGCAGCCAGGCCAGGGTCTTCCAAGCCTCCTCCGCCGCCGAAATTACCGCCGCCTCCCCCGGTGGCTTGATACAAACGGTTGATTACGAAAGTAGCAATCGCCCAGGCAGACAAAATAATAACCAGGCCAATAACTGCATTCTTTAGCAAACGTTTGGCCCGGCTAATCTTTTCTTCATCGCCGCCGGAAGTCATCCAGATGGTGCCGGCCGCCAAAATAATCACCAGAGCGACCAGGCCAAGCAAGCTCAGCGCAATTTGAATGATGCGGCCGACGATAAACCGGGGGTCGGCCTGACTCAGGCCGATTGTATTGGCGATTGGATCAAATCCGAAGTCGGCCGCTAACGCCAAACGAGCCGTGAAAGCTAATCCGGCGATGATGATAATACCTAAGGCTAAGCCTATTTTTTTCTTCATGTTTTGGCAGGGCCGTCCTTTAGCAGACAGCCGCTTCATGGTATAATCTAGGATATGTTTATTATAACATAAATAGGGAAAAAGAAAAAAGCTTTATGACCATAGAACGGGTGATTAAAAAATTCCAAGATAACCATCCAGGAACGGATGCGACCATCCTCCAGCAAGCATATGACTTCGCGGCGGCGGCTCATGAAGGACAAATGCGCAAAAATGGCGAACCATACATCCAGCACCCCCTTCACACCGCCTATATCTTAGCCGAGATTAAGGCTGATTTGGCGACAGTCGCCGCCGGCCTGCTTCACGACGTCCCGGAAGATACCGAACACAGCCCAGAAGAAATAAAAAAGCTATTCGGCAACGAAATATATTCGCTAGTCAAAGGGGTAACCAAGCTGGGCAAGATAAAATACCGAGGCATTGAACGCTATCGAGAAAATCTAAAAAAGATGTTTCTGGCTATGACCAGCGATCTGCGGGTTATTTTCGTCAAATTCTGCGACCGGCTCAACAATCTCCGCACCTTGGAAAGCCTGCCTCCTGATAAGCAAAAAAGAATCGCCAGGGAAACCCTGGAAATATACGCTCCGATTGCCGGATTGCTCGGCATTAGCCGACTGAAATGGCAGATGGAGGATATCTGCTTTAAATATCTCTACCCGGATGAATTCAATGATCTGGAATATAAGTACGAAGTTGAAAAAAAAGTCGAGCGAAACCGCTTTTTCCAAAAAGTAAAAAGTATTCTGGCGCCGAAATTGAAAGAGGCGGGGATTAATTACGAAATTGAAGTCCGCTTCAAGCATTTATACAGTATCTACTGCAAAATGCAGAAAAAGGAGCGCCGTTTCGATGAAATATACGACGTCTTCGCCTTAAGAATCATCGTTGATACCATCGATGATTGTTATAAGGTCTTAGGCATCATCCACACTCTCTGGCGCCCTAAACCGAACCGCTTTAAGGATTATATCGCTGTGCCCAAGCCCAACGGCTACCGTTCTTTGCACACCACCATTTTCGGGCCTGAGGGCAAAGCGACTGAATTCCAAATCAGAACTAAGGAAATGCATGAAGAGGCTATCTACGGATTGGCTGCCCACTGGCACTATAAATCCCAGCAGACGCCTGAGAAATACAAGGCGCCGACTTGGGTCAAGGAAATCGCCGAAATCCAAAAGGAGGTTACCAACACCAGCGAATTTGTCAAAAAAATAAAGATGGATATATTTCGCGACCGCATCTTCGTCTTTTCTCCCCGGGGTGATGTCTTTGAACTTCCGGAAAAAGCAACCCCGATAGATTTCGCCTATGCCGTCCACGGTAACATTGGAAACAAGGCGTCAGGGGTGATTATCAACGATAAGCTCGGCCGCCTCGATCAGGAGCTAAAAAACGGCGATTTGGTGGAAATCATCGTTGAAAAAAACCGACAGCATCCCAACAAAGACTGGCTGAAATTCGTCAAGACTAAACGGGCCCGAGACCAGATCAAGCAGCACGCTAGAAAGTCGGCCCTAGAAAACATCAAGCGGCTGATACCAGGCATGAAATAATCATAATTTAAAACACAAAGGCCGCCCTAATAGGGCGGCCTTTTTACAAACCATTCGCAGTAATCAGCAATTAACGGCGGTTAGTGCTTTCCGGAAGCTTGCCAATACGCCTAAGGTACTCATTTTTCTTGCCTAAAGCTAAAGACGTGAGCGCCTTTTTCTTCTGCAAACGCTTGGTTTTCTTTGGCTCTAAGTGCTGCTTGGATCTGGCTTTCTCCAGACGCTTGCTATTTTTGAGACCGCGCTTGAATTTCCTTAGGAAGCTCTCAAAGCTTTCTCCCGGCTTCCTTTTAAAATCAGCCATATATTCCACCTCCCTTTCTATTGATTAGCTTTTTCTCAACAATTTTGTCTTTCCTGGATAATCTTTCTTTAATTTTCTTAAAAACAACGGTTTCCTGCGTACCTGAATCCATATCACGCATCAAAATAGTCTCATCCATTATTTCTTTCTTGCCCAAAATCAAGCTAGTTTTGGCCCTCATGGCCACCGCTTCTTCTAATTGCAGCTTCAGGCTATCGGAAGCAAAGGATTGGCGCACCTTGAAACCGGCCTGCCTAAGCTCCTCAAATAATTTCATAGCTTTGAGCTTGGCTTGATCGCCGAGCTGGGCGATAAAGATAATATCGCTGGCCTCTTCATCCTTAATTAAATGCTTGTCCTTCAGTTTGGCCACAGTCCTTTCCAAGCCGATAGACAGGCCGACGGCCGGGGTGTCTGTCCCGCCGAAGGAAGCAATCAAAGAATCATAGCGCCCGCCGCCAGCCAGAGACATCCGGCTGTTGGCCGCCCCCTCTTCATTCACCGGCCAGAATTCAAAAACGGTATCATTATAATAATTGAGGCCGCGGACAAGATAAGGATTGAAATTATAGTCTACCCCCAACTCATCCAGAAACTCCAAAGTCTTGGTAAAATGCTCGCGACTTTCATCGGAAAGGAAATCGGCTATCTGGGGCGCTTCCTGGCGCAACTTGGCGCAACCCTCTTCCTTGCAATCAAGCAGGCCCAAACAATGTTTGTCCAGACTCTTCTTGCAATAAGGGCAAAGCTTGGATCGCCGGCCTCTTTCACGATAAAAAGCCAATAGCTTGCTATTATATTCTTTTCGGCACTCTAAGCTGCCCAGGCTATTTATCTGCAATTGAAACTTAATTTGGAGCTCGTTAAAGAAATTGGCCGCCATGGTGATAAGAATCGCCTCGGCCATCGGCTTTTTCTCGCCGATGATCTCCAGGTCCAACTGGGTCGACTCGCGATAACGGCCGGATTGCAGCTTTTCATGCCGAAATATCGGCCCTAAAGAGAATAAGCGAGCCGGAGCGCCGCTCTCTCCCAAATTATTCTCCAAATAGGCTCGAACGATGCCCTGGGTGATTTCCGGACGCAAAATGCTCTTCTCGCTCTTTTCCCCTTCGACGAAATAGAATTCCCTGTCATTCTGCTTGCGGGTGGATTTCTTAAACAAATCGAAAGACTCCATTATCGGCGTCCTGACCGGTTGGAAGCTGTAAAGTCGGGCAAATTCCCTGGCTTTATTATAAACCATCTCATAAGCCTGGCTTTCCAGGCCGATGAAGTCCTTCATGCCCAACAGGCGGGGCGGAAGCTTGTCGGAGCGCCTTTCTGGCTTCTTGGCCTGATCTTGAGAGCGATGTTTTTTCTGTCTAGGCATAGTCGCTTAATTATATGTCGGCCAGGATTCAGCGTCAAACACTGTCCAACGGCTTAGAGGCCAACCGCGCAAGAGGACTTTTCCGGTGATAAAGCTTTTATCAACCGGACCGAAACTCCGCGAGTCCTTTGAGGCGTTACGGTTGTCCCCGAGAACAAAATATTCGTCCGGCCCCAGGTCTAATTTGGCCTGGCTCTGGGCGTCGGTTAAAAGATTCTGTGGCAAATATCCTTCGTTTAAAACCCGCCCTTCGGGATTCTGCTCATTATATATTACCACTTGGCCGTCTTTTATCTGGACTGATTCTCCGGGCAGGGCAATAACACGCTTAATGAAATATTCTTGAGGATTGCGGGGATAGCGAAAAACGATCACTTGGCCGCGGACAGGAGCTTTGAAACGGTAACTAATCTCGTCGATTATCAGATATTCATGGTCTTGGAAGGAAGGCTCCATAGAGGCGCCTTTGACATAAAAGGGTTGGATTAAAAAATAGCGTACCGGGACGATAATAATCAAAGAAATGAAGACCACCTTAGCTATTTCCCAAACAAAGAGAGCGAATTTACGCATAAAAAATGGCTTTTTTTCAAAAAATTAGGAAAAATAAGCCGCAAATTTAACACAATAGCCTCTACTATATCACAATCAGACAAAAAAATCAAATTAGATTATTTGGCTAATATCAAAAAATAAACATCGCATCTCCATAACTGAAGAAGCGGTACCCAGCCTTGACCGCCTCGGCATAGGCTCTTTC
>CAYSJT010000004.1:0-9462 GCA_964431625.1 uncultured Gammaproteobacteria bacterium
GGGCATTGCAGGGTGGCTACCTTCGGTTAAGATAAGCGCTGAAAGCATCTAAGCGCGAAGCTGTCTCTAAGATTAGGTTTCACAGACTGGTTAAAGAATATGACCTTGATAGGCTGTATGTGTAAGTCCAGTAATGGATTGAGCAAAGCAGTACTAATAAGTCGTCAGATTTTCCCACACTTTTGTTTTTCAAATAAAACTCTTCGAAAACCCATAAAAAGACGCCATTGTTCTGGTGGTTAAAGCGGAGGGGTCACACCTGATCCCATCCCGAACTCAGAAGTTAAGCCCTCCTGCGCCGATGATACTTGGGCCTGAGCCCTGGGAAAGTAGGTCGCCGCCAGAACAATGGCGTTTTTTATTACTCATTTTACTTCCTTCCCTCCTGGTGATAAAATAAGGTGGAATTCATACAATATGCCTCTTATCAAATCTATCTCCGGCATCCGAGGGACCCTCGGTGACGTTCCGGGCCAGGATCTCACCGACCAGGATGTTGCCGCCTTCGTTTCCGGGTTTGCCCGTCTTTTGCAAGAGAAGGGCTGGGGCGACAAGGTCGTAGTCGGCCGAGATGCCAGGCCTTCAGGCCCTAGATTTGCCGCTATCATTGCCAAGCAATTGGGCGCGGCTGGCTTAAAAATAGTCGATCTCGGCTTGGCTACCACGCCTAGCGTGGAGCTAGCCGTTTACGATCTCGGGGCAGCCGGTGGCATCGTTATCACCGCCTCGCATAATCCGCTGGAGTGGAACGCTTTGAAGTTCCTCAATCATCAAGGCGAGTTTCTTTCGGCTGAAGATGGGGCCAGGCTTTTGGAGCTAGCTTTTTCCGGGCCAGAGTCATCCCAACTATCTGTCCAGACGGAGAGCCTGGATTATGCCCCGAAGCATATCGCCAGCGTCCTAGCCCAGCCAATAGTCAACCGTGAGGCGATTGCTCGGAAAAGATTCAGAGTTGTGGTCGATGGCATCAATTCTATTGGCGGTCTAGTCATGCCAGAGCTTCTCAGGCAATTAGGAGCCGAGGAGGTAATAGAGATAAATTGTGAGCCGAACGGATCGTTTGTTCATAACCCCGAGCCGCTAGAGGTCAACCTCAGACAGCTGAAAGAGAAGGTGAAGGAAAGTCAGGCTGATTTGGGGCTGGCGGTCGACCCGGATGTTGATCGCCTGGTTTTTGTTGACGAGCGCGGGGAGATGTTCGGGGAGGAATATACCTTAGTTGCCGTGGCTGACTATATTTTTTCTAATTACCAGCCAGGCGAATATGAAAAAACGGCTGTCTCCAATCTTTCCTCATCCCGGGCCTTAGCTGATGTCGCAGCGCGATATGGCGGCCAGTATTTTTCGGCCGCTGTCGGGGAATTAAATGTCGTGGAAAAGATGAAGGAGGTCAAGGCGGCTATAGGCGGGGAGGGAAACGGCGGCGTCATTTATCCGCCCCTCCATTATGGCCGCGATTCCTTGATTGGCGCATCCCTTTTTCTTTCCGGACTGGCGATTTCCAATATGAAAGCCTCAGCTTGGCGTGCTTCTTTACCGGAATACCATATGGTCAAAGACAAGATCGCCCTGAGTCAGGGGCTGGATCTGAAAGCCATCTTGGCGGCAGTGAAGAATGAATACAAGGATGAAAAGATAACTGACATAGACGGGGTGAAGATAGATTGGCCGGAAGCCTGGGTGCACCTGCGAGCCTCCAATACCGAGCCGATTATTAGGATTTATGCCGAAGCTAAGACTGAGGTAGCAGCAGCGGAAAAAGTAGAGGCGGTCAAAAAGATTATTTTGGCTAACATAAAGCAATAATGTAGGAAAGGGGAGGTTTGCTCAGGCGCCAGAAAAGTGATAAAATATAAGGGCAATCATTGTTTGGTTACCCTTATTTTTTTATGTCTATGACGCAGATAATAATCTTGGCCGCCGGCAAAGGCACAAGGATGAATTCAGAGCTGCCTAAGGTTTTAGTCCTCCTTAAAGACAAGCCGATGATTCAGTATCTAATGGAAGCAGTGGAGGCTTCGGGGGTTGATAGTAAACCGATTATTGTTGTTTCCCCGGATAATCAGGAAATAATTGCTCAGGCGCTTTCTGATTACAATTTAGATTATGTTATACAAGACAAACAACTGGGGACTGGCCACGCCGTTGCTTGCGCGCAAAGGCAAGTCAGACCGGACGTAGATAATATTCTAGTTTTATATGGAGACCATCCGTTTCTAAAAACGGCATCGATTAAGAGATTCGCGCAGCTTAATCCCGAGGCATTAACTATCATGCCGACTATATTGCCTAGTTTTGATGATTGGTATCATAACTTTTATCATTTGGGCCGGATTACTCGGGACTCTTCGGGGGAGGTGAATGGCATTGTGGAGTTTAAGGATGCTACTGACGCGGAGAAATTAATTAAAGAGATTAATCTTGGCTTCATGTGTTTTAATAAAAATTGGCTTTTTGAAAATATTGATAAACTTCAGGATAATAATAATGCCCATGAGTTTTATCTTACTGATATGGTCAACATCGCTTTTAAGCAAGGATTTAAGGTCGGGACCTCGCCTATTGAGCCAAGAGAAGCAATGGGCATTAATCGGCCAGAAGAGTTGAGTATCGCCGAATCTCTTACTTGAGCATATGAAGCAGGTCCTAGATCTCCATATCCATTCCCGTTATTCCCGCGCCTGCTCGCCCCAATTGACTTTGGAGAACTTGGATCGCAGCTGCCGCCGCAAAGGCGTAGATATCATCGCCACCGGCGATTTTACTTTTCCTCAGTGGTTTTCTGCTTTGGAGTCGGAATTAGTTGAAACCTTTTCCGGTAGCGGCCTATATCGCCTGGCTAAAGCCGGGGATGACAAAATAAAGTTCATTTTAGGGACAGAAGTCTCTTTGGTCTATAAGGATGGAGACAGGGCCAGGCGCATCCATTTAGCTGTCCATGCTCCCAGCCTTCAAGCCGTCGCCGAATTAAATAAGGCTCTGGATAAGAAATATAATATTCGCTCAGACGGTCGGCCGATATTAGGTATTAGCGCTCCGGAGTTCGTCCGATTGGCCCTAAGCATTAATCCCGCCTTCCTTGTCTATCCTGCCCATATTTGGACGCCTTGGTACGCCGTTTTCGGATCTAAGTCAGGCTTTGATTCTTTAGAAGAATGCTTCAAGGGGGAAACCGAGAATATATATGCCATTGAGACCGGCCTATCAAGCGATCCGGCCATGAATTGGCGTTTGTCAGACCTGGATAGCCTCACTATTCTTTCCAGTTCGGATGCTCATAGTTTAGCTAACATTGGCAGAGAAGCTAACGTGATGGAGCTTTCCCCCCAGCCTAGTTATGAGGAAATATATAATATTATAAAGAAGCATAAGCGCTTTCTATCACAAGATAAGGAGGCGTCCGGCCTGCTTGAAACCTTGGAGTTCTATCCGGAAGAGGGCATGTATCATGTGGATGGCCACAGAAGCTGCGGCTTCAGCTGTCTGCCGGCCCAGAGCCGCAGGCTCAAGAACCTCTGCCCTAAATGTCATAAGCCGCTGGTCATAGGCGTCCTCAACCGGGTGGAGGAGTTGGCTGACAGGCCGGAAGGCTTTGTCCCGGAGAAAGCCGTTCCCTTTAAAAAAGTGGTGGAATTGGATAAAATAATAGCGGAAGCTTTTGATGTCAAAAGCCGCCAGTCCGTCAAGGTTCAGCGGGAATATGAAAATCTCCTGGACTATTTTGGCAGTGAGCTGCACATCTTGCTAGATCAGGATTTGAACGGGTTGGCTGAAGTCAAGGTGGACAGCCGGATAATCGAAGGCTTGCGGCGCGTCCGTGAAGGGAGCTTGGAAATAAAGCCCGGTTTCGACGGACAATACGGAGAAGTGAGGATATTTTCCGAGAGCAACCGGCCGACAAAGCAATTAAGCTGGATTTAAATAAACAATATGCTGAAGATAAGGCAGACGGTATCAGGGGTGTTGCTGGTAGTCGCTTTCTTGGCTCTAGCCGCCCTGGCTTCCTTTAACTATAGCCCCAACGAAGAAGATAGGAGCCGTTTTCAGAACAGCTTGATATATCAGCAGGGCTGGATGGCCTTACGAGCGGTTTTTTTCACTTCAGAAAAATTAGCCGACACTGATATTGCGGAAAAAACCGGCATTGCCGACAAGGTCAGGGAGTTTCTGCTAGGCCAGCCGGCTGAAGAATGGAGCGCACCAGACGAATTTTCCAATTCTGATTTAGGAGAAACAGCCGGGCAGGCTCAAGATTGGCTTAGCCAATTGCCAGCCGATCAAGAGTCATTAATTAATGAAGAGGGGATAAGAGAGAAAGTTTCTTTGAGAAAATTGATTTATATAGGCAATACCGAAACTGGATCGGAAATAATTTTCCAGCCGGAGTCAGACAATTCTTTCCGCCTTCGCCTCCCTTTCCATGTGCCAGAATAGCAGTTCAGCCGGAGTTTAGGCGGAGGGGACTATAATAATTTAATTAATAAGCGAAATAAAAAAATATGACCAAAGACAAGAAGCCGGTAATGGCCAAAGCTGAAGCTAAGGACCAAAAAGCGGAAGCAGCCCTGAGCGCCATTGAGCAGATTAAGAGCAAATTCGGCGAAGGAGCGATTATGAAATTCGGCGATGTCCGAAAGACCAATGTGGACACTATTTCCACTGGCTGCCTTTCCCTGGATATCGCATTTGGCATCGGCGGCGTGCCACGCGGCCGCATCATTGAGATTTTCGGTCCGGAATCATCGGGCAAGACGACTCTAGCCCAACATATCGTCGCCGAGGTCCAAAAGACCGGCGGCTTAGCCGCTTTCGTTGACGCCGAGCACGCCTTAGATCCGGACTATGCCGCCCGGATAGGCGTTAATATCAAGGAAATGCTCTTGTCCCAGCCGGATAGCGGCGAGCAAGCCCTGGAAATAGTTGAGACCCTGGTACGCTCCAATGCAGTTGATGTTATTGTTGTTGATAGCGTGGCCGCCCTGGTGCCCCAGAAAGAAATAGAGGGGGAGATGGGGGATCAGCACATGGGCCTTCAGGCTAGATTGATGAGCCAGGCTCTGCGCAAACTGACTGCGGCCATAGGGAAAACCAAGACAGTCGTTATTTTTATCAACCAGATTAGGAACAAGATCGGCGTCTTCTTCGGCAACCCGGAAACCACCACCGGCGGCAATGCCCTTAAGTTCTATTGCTCCGTCCGAGTCGAAGTCAGGCGGGCGGCCCAGATCAAGCAGGGTGAGAAGATCATCGGCAACCGGGTCAAGGTCAAGATAGTCAAGAATAAGGTAGCCGCTCCTTTTAGGACCTGCGAATTCGACATTATGTATAACGAGGGCATTTCAGTTGCCGGAGACTTGATTGATCTCGGCGTCGAGTATGGAGTATTGGAAAAGAATGGCAACAGCTTTTCTTTCGGAGAGCATAAATTGGGCGTAGGCAGGGAAACCGCCAAAAAAGCGCTTAAAGATGACAAGAAGCTAGCCGGAGAAATTCGCAAGGCTATTATGGCGGTAGTTAAGAGCAAAGAGGTAGAGGAAAAATAGCTATGGCCCAGACTTTCGTCATTTCCCTGGGCGGGTCGCTTTTCGCGCTACCCAAGGGTCTGGATAAGCAGTATATTAACCGCCTGGTCGGATTCATTAAAAAGCAGGCTGAATCAGGTCAGAGGATGCTTATAGTTATGGGTGGCGGTCAGCTGTGCAGAGATTATATCAAGGCCGCGCCGGAAGCCAGGCGTGATGATCAAGATTGGGTAGGGATAATGTCCACTCGGCTCAACGCCGAGCTCCTGCGGGCTAAATTAGGCGCTTTAGCCTATCATGAAGTAGTTATTGATCCGACCAGAAAATTGTCTTTCCGCCAGCCAATAATTATTGCCGCTGGATATAAGCCGGGCTGGTCAACGGATTATGTGGCAGTCATGATAGCTAGGACCAATGGCATCAGAAGTATCATCAACATGACTAATGTCGATTATGTCTATAGCGCCGATCCCAAGAAGGACAGGTCGGCCCGCCCTTTATCAGAAATCACTTGGACCGATTTTAAGCGTTTGGTCGGAGGCAAATGGCAGCCCGGCCTTAATTCCCCTTTTGATCCTATAGCTTCTAAGCTGGCCGCGTCAGAAAAGATGCAGGTGGACATCTTAAATGGCCGTAATCTGCAGAATCTGGCGGCCTGCCTGTCGGGCCGGAGTTTCAAGGGGACGAGGATAGAATAGTATATTGTATATTTTTAGATATCAAAAAAGCCGCCCTTAGGGGCGGTTTTTGTATATTTTCATTATACCTGTGTATTTATTTGTTCAGTTTATTAATAATTATTCTTATATTACCCTCAATCTCCTTAATAGCCGGACGACCGTCAATATTTATCAGTCTTTTGCTGACTTTGTAGTATTCTAGGATGGGCTTGGTCTGTTCCTGATATATCTTGAGCCTGGCTTTTATCGTCTTCGGATTATCATCTGACCTCCCCGATGTTTGGCTTCTAAGAATCAGTCGCTTTATCGCTTCTGCTTGAGGCAGCTTCAGATTTAAGACGGCATTCAGGGATGTTTCTCGTTTTTTTAGAAAAGCATCCAGCTTCTTGGCTTGGGCCATATTGCGGGGGTAGCCGTCTAAAACCATGCCTTTGCCTTTCAAAGCTTTAGCCATAGCTTTTTCCATCATGGCGACGATGAGCTTATCTGGCACGAGCTTGCCCGCGTCCTGGTATGATTTTATTTCTTTTCCTAATGGGCCTTTTTTTAATTCCCGGCGCAGGATGTCGCCGCTGGAAAGGTGGCTGAGTCCGTAGCTGGCAGCTAAAAGCTCGGCCTGAGTGCCTTTGCCGGCCCCCGGAGAACCGAAGATGACGATATTTAGCATATGAAGAGATTCTTTGGTGCGCCCAGCAGGATTCGAACCTGCGACCGTTTGCTTAAGAGGCAACTGCTCTACCAGCTGAGCTATGAGCGCGTATCAGTTTTCTAGGTGCTTGGTGCCTGGTGGCGGGGGCGGGGATCGAACCCGCGACCTTGGCGTTATGAGTGCCACGCTCTAACCAACTGAGCTACCCAGCCTTAAAATACAACAGAAGACAGCTATTGTGCGCCCGGCAGGATTTGAACCCACAACCCCTTGGTCCGAAGCCAAGTGCTCTATCCAATTGAGCTACGGGCGCGATTAGTACGCCCTCTTCAAGGAAGCTGGCTAAGAGCTCCTCGCCCGGGCTCAAATTATCGGTTGCCTTTCAGAGCCTGCTTCAGATGGTAGCCAGTCTTGAATTTGGCCACCTTGACAGCCGGGATAGTGATCCGCTCGTTAGGCCGCTGCGGGTTGACACCGCCTCTGGCGTAGCGGACGCGGGAGAGGAAGGTGCCGAAACCAGCGATAGTCACTTCGCGGTCGTTTTTGAGCTCTTCGATGATGGTGTCGGTTAGGACATCAATCATCTTTTCTGCCTGTTTTTTATTCAGGCCTTCGACATCACGATGGATTTTGTCGATGAGTTGAGCTTTATTCATATATTTGTCTATATCTTAGCTTAAAGCTAATAATAAAGCAAATCTTGACCTAGAACTAGCTTATCTGGCGTATTCTGTCACCCGCATTTCCCTGATTACATTGACCTTTATCTCCCCTGGGTATTTTAGCTCATTTTCTATCTTTTTTGCAATATCCCTAGCCAAATTATATGCTTTGAAGTCATCGACTTTGCCTGGTTCGACAAATACTCTAACTTCGCGGCCAGCCTGAATAGCATAGGCTTTTTCAATGCCCTCAAAACTGGTAGCGATTTTTTCCAGCTCTTCCAGGCGCTGGAGGTAGTTCTCATAGTTGTCGTTTCTGGCGCCAGGACGGGCCGAGGAAATGGCATCAGCCACTTTGACGATGACGGAGATGAGAGTGGCCGGCTTATCTTCATGATGGGTCTCTATTGGGGCGATGATTTCCGCCGGCAGATTGAACTTCTTAGCGATGTCGCGGCCGATTTCCGTATGGTTGCCTTGGACTTCATGATCAACAGCTTTGCCGATGTCATGGAGCAGGCCGCCCTTCTTAGCCAAGGTGACATCAGCCCCCAGTTCTTCCGCCAGCATAGCGGCGATATGGGCGACTTCAATGGAATGTTTCAGGGCATTTTGGCCGTAGCTAGTGCGGTATTTGAGGCGACCGAGAATTTGAACCAACTTAGGGTCGAAGCCGGTAACGCCGACTTCATACATCGCCTCTTCGCCGGCTTTTTTGATATCAACGGCGATTTCTTTTTTAGCCATTTCCACGGCATCTTCTATTTTAGTCGGATGGATGCGCCCGTCTTTTATCAAATAATCCAAGGTTTTTTTGGCGATGTGTCGGCGGATCAAGGAGAAGCCGGAAACAGTGATAGCATTAGGGGTATCATCGACAATTATTTCTACTCCAGTCATCTGTTCTATCGCCTTGATATTGCGGCCTTCGCGGCCGATGATGCGGCCCTTCATTTCATCGTTGGGCAGGTCGACGGTGGTCGTTGTGAGTTCAACGGTATAATTTGAAACCATGCGCTGCATGGCTAGAGCCAGCATATCTTTAGCTTTCTCTTCAACGGTTTCCTCAGACTCCCGCTCAAGTTTGCGCACCCTCGCCAGAAGATCATCAGCGCATTTTTCTTCTACGCTTTTGAGCAATATTTCTTTGGCCGCCTCTTGGTCTAATCCGGAGATTTTTTCCAGCTTGGCGCTCTGCTCTTCTTTAATGGCCCTTATCTTCTCTTTGATTTCCTGGACTTCACTCACCTTGTCGTACAGCTTTTGCTGTTTATCCTGGAGCTCAAGTAGTTTTTGGGAGAAGGTGGCCTCTCTCTGTTCCAGGCGCTTCTGCATCTGATTGACCTCGTTTCGATGTTTGGCCTCCTCATGCTTGGAGTCCTCGATTATCTTGAGGGCCTTGTCCTGGGCTTTTAGCAAGAGCTCTTTTTCTTTGAGTTTGGCATCGTTGATGATTTTTTCCGCTTTTTCCGCCGCCCGGTTGACCCGGGTTTTGGCCATGAGGCGGAAAATAGCATAGCCAACAAAAAAGCCGCCCACAGCCAAAGCCAGATAAAGCAGATAGTTTAGGTATTCCATAGGGTTGGGCTGTCTCAGGAGGCAAGGGAAGCTTAATATTCAATTGACAAAAGCGCTAGCTGAAAAATCAGCTATTTAGCAGATAAAGTTATTTGTTATTTTTGATTTTTTGGCTAATTTCAGAGAATTAATCTGAGAATACATAAGGCAAAGGGTCAAAAATAAAGGTCTGCGGCTTTAGTCTATTTCCGGGTTTTCCTTGCTTCTAGAAACAGATTTGATAATGATAAATATTATATCCACACCTTAGCACTAAAAGAGGGGTTTGTAAAGGCTGGGAAATAGCATATATTTCTTAGACCTTGACATTTTTCCCAATCTCACTTAAAGTTTAGGCAAACAAACAAAAAAAGGAGGCGCCATGAATTTCA
>CAYSJT010000004.1:9562-25349 GCA_964431625.1 uncultured Gammaproteobacteria bacterium
TGGGAGAGTGGTCTCCCGCCTCTGGCCAGACCCAAGATTACGCAATCCTATTCGGCAAGGTCGGATATACAGGCTGCACTGTCTTACGGCCTCCTTAGGGGGCAAGGGCGATAAATGGCAAAAGCTCCGCTGGCGCATGTCGGCGGAGCTTCTTTTATCCATTGACATTTTTCCTAATCTCACTTAAAGTTTAGGCAAACAAACAAAAAAAGGAGGCGCCATGAATTTCATTGCTTTTCTCCTCGGACTGTTTGTCGCCTATCCTGGTCCAGCCAGGCAGCCGGCCCTTGGCATAATGGGAGAGTGGTCTCCCGCCTCTGGCCAGACCCAAGATTACGCAATCCTATTCGGAAGGCGAGGATACACTGGTGGAAGGCCGTTACGGCCGCCCTAAAGTACTTAAGGCGACAAATGTCAAAAAGCCCCGCTTGCTTTATAGCTCGCGGGGCTTCCTCTTATTAATAAGAAGTATTTATTTTTTCACGGCATAGGTGCCTTCTTTTTTGGTAAAGGAGATAATCTTGCCGAACGAATCCTGGATTAGCTGGTATTTACTATCCAGGAACGTAGGGAGATGGCCGATGATGATGAGGCTCTCCTGGGCTCGGGTCAGAGCGACATATATCCGCCTTAAGTCTTCGCCAAAACCGATCTTTTTCTCATCGTTGGCTCTGACCAGGCTGAGGATGACGCAGCGCCTCTCCGATCCTTGGAAAGCGTCGACCGTATTGACGATACCACCCAAGACAGAGTCAATATTCTCGGGATTTGCCAAGCCTTTGAATATTGGATTGAAGAGCAGCTCTTTGCGCAGCCGTCCGCTTATCAACCTTATCTGGCTCCGGTATAGGGTGATGATGACAAGGGAAGAAAGGTCAGTCTTGCCTTCAGCCTTCCATCTTCGGTGGTGGTATTTAAGGAATTCCCGGACCGCCAGAGATTTTTCCTTTTTATTCCTATACGAAGTCCGAATCCTTTCTTCTTCTCCTTCCCTAGCATCAAGACAAGTTACCAGGCCTTGTGCCGTCGGGTGAAAACGGCCGACTTTGAGATCTTTGCCGAAAACAAAATTGATGAATTCGGTAATTTTTCCCAAGGAGCGGCGGTTAATGTTGAGATGAAAGCGGGGCAGGCGGCACTGTTCAACCAGGGAGTATAGAACGCCCTGGGAGAAGCATTTAGCCCACTCTTCCTGCTCCCTCTCACTCACTACCCGTGGTTTCAGGGGATGGAAAAATATTCCGTTATCCCTGGGAAAGATCATCTGGTAGCCCTCTCGTTGGTAAGGGATGCCTTCGGAATACATGGTCGCCGTCAGGTCGCGCCTGATATGGTAGCCTATTTCCACGTTGCCCAATTGGTCCAGATCTCCGATGAGTACCAGCTTATACCTGGTCTTTTGGATGATGGGGACAAATTCGAAGAAACGCACCCGGGTCGCCTCATCAATGAAAGAGCTATGTATTTCAAAGATTGGCGCCAGAGCTTTCGGATTGTCATCTAACATTTTTTTGATTATTTTCGGGACTAAGCCAATTTGGCCGTATGCCACTAGGTTGTCCCGGAAATTTTCCGTATGCAAGATGTCGTTTTGGTTGGACAAGCGGTTTAACTGCTTGTCTACCAGGCAGGAATTGACCGTGGCAGCCAGAATGAATCCTTGGCCCGATTGAACCAGCTCCCAGATTCGTTCGTTTTCTTGTTTCAGGTCGAATTCTTCAGGATCGAAATTCAGCGGAGTTTTTTCAGCTTTATCGCCATGTTTTGTGCGATGCTCTTCCATGGCTTTTTTTCTGGCTTTCTCCCTTAATTTGGCATAGCGGTATTCACGGTGGAGCTTTTTCACCTTTTCGTCCGTGACAGAACCTGATTTATTCCCTAATCGGAATATTAGGCGGTCATCAACCTGCTCCATTATGGCCAGGAGCAGGTTATCCAGCCCCTGGTTGCTATGGGAAGTGACCAGCACCGTCTGTCCGGCCAGGACCATCTGCTTGACGATAGCGGCCGTGAGCAGGGTCTTGCCGGTTCCCGGACCGCCGTTTATCAGGCTTATAAAGCTGGGAGACAGCGCTTCAAGCATCGCCATCACTTGCGAGTTGTCGTGCCTAATCAGGCCAGCCTTGCCGCTTAAGTCGAGCCGGTCGATGCCCAGATGCAGCGGATTCCAGTTCGGGATGAAGCCGCGCAGGAAATCCTGCGGCTGGTCATAGTAGCCGGGATCGTCATAGATGAAATCTTTCCGGCTCAGGTCGCTGTATCCGGAGCAGACCGCGCTATAACTTTCGATCATCAATTTGATCAAGCTGTGACCGCGTCTTACCCAAACTCTTCCATTTAATTTTGGCTTCTCCGTGGCTTCCTCCAGCTCTATTTCCACATTGTCTTCATCGGCTGAAATGACCAGGCCAGATATTCCACCCCAAAGTTTAAAGAGCCTTAGCTTTTCTTCCTCCTCTGCTTGCTCATCCTGTCTCTTTTGCTTGCGGCTCTTGGATTCTTCCGGAGCAAAGCGGCGGTAATATGAAAGCTCCTTTTTATAATCCGCATGCCTTCTCAACGAATCAATGTTCCCTTGGTTGAAAAGGAAAATCTCTTCGCCTTCGCGGAAGATGAGCTCGCCCTCCTCCAGATTATGAAGAGGGAGGAGCAGCCGTCTAATCTTGCCTTTGCCAGGCAAATCCAGCCTTGTCTCTAACTGGTATTTATCCACCTTTTTCAGCCATTCATTGAGCCAGTCGAGGTAGACTCGTGAGTAGTACAAGGAGAACCAGAAGAAATCGTCGCCCAGTTTCACTCTCTGGGCCTCTTTTAGTCCTTCCAAGGTTTTTGGGTTGGGGCGATAAAGGCCTGAGGGCAGGCGCGTCAATAATCTTTCGGCTTGCGGCGGCTCTATCGTCAGCTTGTCCATGAACTCTTCCCAATTTTGAAAGAGCTGGGAATAGTGGTCGCCGTCAGGCGAGAACCTTTCCAGACGGGGCTGGAAATCCTTTTCCCCGCCTCTAGTCATGATGATGGTGGCCGGCCTCAGATTCCAGATTTTTGCCGCCTCGTTCTCTTTTTTGTTTATAAGAAGAATGAGGTCGGGGAAGATTTCGGAGATAATTTTGACCGTTTCCGTCCAGATGTTGTTGGCGGTAATTTCCCAGCTAAGTCCACGGGCAGACGACATTTCTACAATTACCCGGCTGAAGACATGATCAGGCGGGCCATAAATCAACACTTTCATATACTTAGTTTTAGTTGTTAATGTTCTAATTTAATCTCCTCACCTTACCCCATTATTTGTTAATAGTCAATATTGATTTGTTTGACTAAAAGGGGAAAATGAAGTAATATTAAATAACATAGCCAGCTTTTTTGGCTGGTTCCATGATTTTATTAATCTAAGCTAATATAATCGCATGAATATTACCGAACTGGCCCGGATTTTGCGCATCAACCCTCAAGAACTGCGCGACCTTTTGCCGCAGCTGGGCTTTGCTATCGGCCAGAAGGCGATTAAGGTGGATAATAATACGGCTAAGAAGATTATCAAGAATTGGCCGATTTTCCGTCGTCAATTGGAACAAAAGCGCTTAGAAGAGAGCCGGCGCAAACAGGACGAAGTCTTGCCCAAGGAAACAAAAATTATCGCCATTCCCCCCGTTATCACCGTCCGTAACTATGCGGAGTTAGCCGGAATTCCGGTCAATCGCGTCCTAGCCGAATTGATGAAGAACGGCGTCTTTACCTCCATCAATGAAAAAATAGATTTTGATACCGCCTCCATTATCGGCGCTGGCCTCAATCTGGATGTCCAGCCGGCTGAAATCGACCATCTGGAAGCCGGGCAAGAAGAAAAGAAAAAATTAGAAGATATTATTAGCAGGGAAGACCAGGAAAAGCTACTGGATCGGCCTCCGGTCATCGTCGTTATGGGCCATGTCGATCATGGCAAGACCAAGTTGCTTGATTCCATTCGCCAGACCGATGTCGTGGCCGGGGAGGCGGGGGGCATCACCCAGCATATCGGCGCCTATCAGATAGTTCGCAAAGGGCAGGCCATTACCTTCATTGATACTCCCGGCCATGAAGCTTTTACCGCCATGCGCAGCCGCGGAGCCAAAGTGGCCGACATCGCCATTTTGGTGGTGGCGGCTGACGACGGGGTCAAGCCTCAGACAGTGGAGGCTTTCCGCATCATCGAAGCGGCGAAGATTCCCTATATTGTGGCGATAAACAAGATAGACAAGCCGACTGCCGATATTAATCGAACCAAGCAAGAGCTTTCCACTAAACTTAACATTACGCCTGAGGATTGGGGCGGCAAGATTATTTGTTCGCCTATTTCTGCTAAGGAGGGCACGGGAATAGAAGATCTGCTTGATATGGTTCTGCTTTTGGCTGAAACGGAGGCCAAGAATCTTAAGGCTAATCCCGAAGCCGAAGCCGCCGGCACGGTCATTGAATCCAATGTGGACAAGGCGGCCGGCCCCCTGGCGACAATCTTGGTCCAGAACGGCACCTTGCGCGTCGGCGACCAGCTCTGTTTCAATGACGTCGCCTATGGCAAGGTTAAGTCTCTTAAAAGCCACAAAGGCGAAGATGTGGCTGATGCCGGCCCATCGGCTCCGGTCAAGGTCTTGGGTCTCAAGGTTTCTCCCGAGGTCGGAGACGTCCTTTATGTCGGCGAAGGCGAGAAAGTCAAGGCGCGAAAGATGAAGGCTGGCGGCCAAGTCTCAGAAATTGTCCCAGTCCAGACAGATGATGGCGGGGAAGATGCGACGCCTAAAGTAAATGTTATTATTAAAAGCGACTTTTTAGGCTCGGCCGAGGCGATAGAAGAGTCACTTCTCAAACTCAATAACGAAAAGGTAAAAGTGAAGATCATTGCCAAGGGCTTGGGATATTTGACCGAAGGCGATATTAAGCGCGCCGAAGACTCGTCAGCCAAGATTCTCGGTTTTAATGTCAAAGTGCCGCCCGCCGTTGATATTCTAGCCCGGGAAAAGCAAGTCACGGTTAAAACTTTTTCGGTTATCTATGATCTAATTAAATACGTCAAGGAAGAAATGCAGCTTCTAGTCCGGCCGGAGATAAAGCGAACGGATCTGGGGCGGATAAAGGTGCTAGCAGTTTTCCGGACGGAGAGCAACAGCCAGATAGTCGGCGGCAAAGTCTTAGACGGAGAAGTTATGAACAATACCTTGGTAGAAATATACCGGGGAGACGGTTTCATTGCTTCCGGCCAGCTGGTCCGCCTGCAATCCGGCAAGCAGGACGTTGAGGCAATAAGTCGGGATGAGGAGTGCGGTTTACAGTACCAAGGCAAGCCCTTAATAGAGACCGGTGATATTCTTAAAGTATATCGGGAAGAGAGGACGGTTGATCAGATTTAATTAAATATGGCCAAGACCGATCAGATAAACCAACTTTTGCTTGAGACATTGGCCGCTTCGGTCAATCAAGCGGTTCATCTCCCCGGCGGGCTGATTACTATCACCTTTGTGAACTGCAGCCCTGATTTAAAGTCGGCTCATGTTGGTTTTTCCGTCTTGCCGGATAAGCTGGCCGGAACCGCTATGCGAGCCCTGCGCGCTTCAACTAGCCAACTTATCCCGCTGCTTAAGCCTCGTCTCAGGCTGCGTAGCTTGCCCCACCTTATTTGGGAGTTCGATGCCACAGAAAGAGATGCTGGACGGCTGGAAAGACTCATTGCCGAGATAGATTAGGCCGATATTATGTAGATTTGTCCAGCCTTTCGGCTGGACTTTTTTTTATTTGTTTGTTAAAATTTCCGGTTGCTTTATATATGAAAAAAGAACTGGAAAGAAAACTTAAAGAGGCGGGGAGGCATATCCGACAAGCGAAAAGCGCTCTGCTTATCGGACATATTTCTCCTGATGCCGATGCCTTAGCTTCTTTGGGGGCGATGCAGGAGATATTCAATCAGCTTGGGGCCAGGACATATTCTTTTGCAGATAACAAGCCGGCCAGGGATTATGATTTTATTCCCCATAGTCAGGCGGTTACTTCCACTGCGCCCCAGGATTTGGGAGCATTTGATTTGATAGTAGTTTTGGATTGCGGTTCTTTGGCCAGGACCGGCCTAGGTGAGAGGATCGGCCAGCTGATTTCGGGCCAGAAGATCGGATTGATTTCCCGCCGGCCATACATTATAGAGCTTGACCACCACGAGCCCCAGGACAGTTATGCTGACCTGGAAATAAGATTGCCGGACCAGGCATCGACCACGGCGGTTATTTATAAACTGCTGAAATCGGAAGGGATGACGATAAATCGGGCAATCGCTGATTGCATCCTTATCGGCCTTCTGTCTGATACCGGCCACTTTCTCTATACCAATTCTTCCCGCGAAGCCCTGGCTGTGGCCGCCGAGATGTTAAATTGCGGCGCCTCTTTGCCGAAGATTATCAGCGGCACGGTGCAAAACAAGAGCTTTGACTCCCTCAAGGCTTGGGGGCGGGCGATGGAGAACATGGATTTCAACCCGGCAACTGGCTTGGCCGTTTCCGCCCTCACCCATCGTGAATTAGAAGATCTATTGCCGGCCGGTCGGAGTGGCAGCGCTGAATTATTTAATGACATCGTAGCATTCCTGGGCACCCTATCCGGCGTCCGGGTGGCCATGTTCTTGAGGGAAGAAGACGGCAGGATAAAGGGTAGCCTGAGGTCTAATAGCGATGAAGTGGATGTCGCGGCTATTGCCAGGAAGATGGGCGGCGGCGGCCATAAAAAATCAGCCGGCTTCTCTTTGCGCGGCCGCTTGATTAAGACGGCAAAAGGCTGGGCGGTCAGGCCGAGCTGAATTTAAAAATGTCTCTGGATCCAATATAGAAAAGCCCGCCGTCAGGCGGGCTTATTTATTTTAGTCTTTTTCTCCCGCCAGGCCTTTATCTTGGCATGATCGCCGGAAAGGAGGGCCTTAGGTACGGTCAACCGGCGCTTTCCGGCCTGGAATACCTCAGGCCGAGTATACTGGGGGTATTCACCGATGACGCCGCGGTTATGGCTTTCTTCGATCAGGCTATCGCGGTTTCCTAGGACGCCGGGCAAGAGGCGGGAAATGGAATCTATCATGACCATGGCCGGCAGCTCACCGCCGCTGAGGACGTAGTCGCCGATAGAAATTTCAGTATCGACGAACTTCTTTATCCTGGCGTCGACGCCTTCGTAGCGCCCGCAGACGATGATAAGCTCATCAAGCTTGGCATACCGCTCGGCCAGTGATTGATCCCATTTTTTCCCAGAAGCCGAGAGCAGGACGATCTTTCTTTTCAGGTCTTTTTTCCGATTAAGGCGCTTGATGTCACGCAAGGCCAGATAAAGCGGTTCTATCTTCATGAGCATGCCAGCGCCGCCGCCGTAAGGGGCGTCATCTACGCTGCGATGGCGGTCCTTGGTCCAATCACGGAGATTGTATGTCAGACAACGGATGATTCCCTTGTCCTGGGCGCGCTTCAATATCCCCTCATTAAGATAGGAGCGGAAGCTGTCGGGAAAAATTGTCAGGCAGCGGAAAATCATATAATAGTATTATAACAAAAAAGCCAGTCGTAATGAATCTGGCTTTTTCGTTTATTTCTAATAGAGTCTTAGATCTTGAGGTCATCGATGGCCGAGGTATCAATATCCTCGTCATGACGGTGCTCCATTCCGCTCCGGCGATTGCCGCCCTCCGGATCATAGATCTTGAGGTTGACGCGGGAATTATTCTTGGCGCCGACGATCTTGAGCAAAGTGCGGATCGCTTGCGCGGTCTGTCCCTTGCGGCCGATGACATAGCCCATGTCAGCCGGGTTGATCTTCAGGGTCAAAAGGACGCCCCTTTCATCGATGGTCCGGTCGACCATGACGTCGTTCGGGTTGCCGACGATCGTCTTGACGATGGTCTCTAAAAACTGCTTGTCTTGTTCTCCCATAGAGTTGTTTCGTCTTTCAGTTTGACAGATGGAAATCGATCAAATGTGAAAGAATTATTAATTGCTGCTCTGTAGCAGGTTTAGTCTAATTATAACAGAAAGACTGATTTTGTCAATAATAAAGGATTATTCAGTGGATTTTTCTCCCCCCTCAGGCGTTTTCTCTTCTTTTATTTCCTGAGCTTCAGCTGGCGCCTCTTCAGACTTTTCTTCACTAGGAGATTCTTGGGCGGCTGGTTTTTCCGCGGCGGCTCGCTTTTCCGCTTTGGCTTTTTGCTGCGATATGCGTTTTTCGTTCTGCTTGCCCGGCTTGGAAGCCACCACTTTCTTGCCCTCTATCACCTTCTGGCCGACCAGCAGATTATTGACGGTCGGGGTCATCTGCGCTCCTTGGGAGAGCCAGTATTTAATCCTTTCCGCCTGGGCCGACAATTCCTTGGAATAGGGGTTGTATGAACCGAGGATTTCCAAGACGTTGCCGTATGGGTCGCGGCTTTTTTCAGAAATGATAAGCCGGAACATTTTTTTATTGGTTTTGCCGACTTTCGACAACTTGATGACTAGCATAGTTTTTCAGGGTTATTTATTGGGGAATAGTAGCTTAATTAGGAGAAAAAGTCAATCCCGGATTAGCGACGGCCTCCGTGACCGCCAAAGCGGCTGGGCCGACGCGGCCCCCCGGAGAATCCCGGCCGGCTTGATCCTCCCATGCCGTTTGATTTGCCCTTTTCTTCCTTCCAGAGAGCCTCGTTTTCGGTCAGGCCTTTCATGCTCAGGTTTATCCGACCCTGGTCATCTATCTCCCTTATTCTGACCGTCACCTCATCGCCGAGATTCAGGAAATCGCTCGGCTTCTCAATGCGGTATGGGGCGAGTTCGCTGACATGGACCATGCCGTCCTGATTGGCATTGAGGGAAACGAAGGCGCCGAAGTCAAGCATGCGGACAACCTTGCCCTTGATTATCTCTCCCACCTCAAAGACATGGACGATTGATTTGACCTGGGCGACTGCCTCCTGGACTTTTTCCGGGTCGGTGCCGCAGATCATGACCAATCCGGAATCTTCGATGTCGATGCTTACTCCGGTTTCATCAATTATTTTATTTATCACCTTGCCGCCCGGCCCGATGATAGCGCCAATTTTCTCCGGATCGACATTAAAGCTGATGATGCGAGGCGCATAGGGAGATAGATCGGGGCGGGGAGCAGAGATTGCCTGACTCATGGCAGCCAGAATTTCATTTAAGGCCTGGCGTCCCTGGGACAATGTTTGGGCGATAATTTCCTCTGTTAGGCCGTTAGTTTTGGTATCAAGCTGTATAGCGGTCAGGCCGGATTCGGTACCGGTGATTTTGAAATCCATACCGCCTTGGCCGTCTTCCAAATCCTGGATATCAGTCAAGACTTTCCATTGGCTCATATCAGCGTTGGAAGCTAGGCCCATGGCAATGCCGCCGACCGCTTTCTTGATTGGCACGCCAGCATCCATGAGAGCCAGGGAAGAGGCGCAGGTAGAGGCCATGGAGGATGAGCCGTTGGAACCCAGAGTTTCACTGACCAGACGGATGGCATAGGGGAATTCTTCTTTGACTGGGATCATCGGCAACAGGGCTTTTTCCGCCAAGGCGCCATGGCCGATTTCTCTTCGGCCGGTGCCGCGCAGGGGCGAGACTTCGCCGACAGAATAGGGCGGGAAATTATAATGGTGCATGTATCGCTTCTTGCTTTGTCCCTCAACGCCCTCCAAGGATTGCTCCAGGCCAGGCGCGCCCAGAGTGACGATAGACATCACCTGGGTTTCGCCGCGGGAGAATAGGGAAGTGCCATGGTCCCGGGGCAAGATGCCGACTTCAGCGGAAAGCTCCCGGATCTGATTAAGCGCCCGGCCGTCGACGCGGCGGCCTTCTTCCAATATGGCTCGGCTAACTTCGGCGTCAACCATTTCTTCGACTAGCTTCTTGGCCGCAAAGGCGCGCTTGTCGGCGCCTAGGCCCTGGCTGAGGAGATAAGCGTCAAATTGGCGCTTAATTTCAGCCACAGCCGCCTTGCGCTCGCCCTTGGTATAGAAAGTTTGATCAAATAGAATCGGTTTAATGTTTTTTTGCAGCCATTGGCGGCCGGTTTCTAAAACTGCCTCTTTTTCCTCCATGGACTTTAATTCTTCTTCGCTGTGGGCGGATTTTATCGGAGATCCTTGTGTTTTGGGTGATATTTGAGCTTTGAGCTCATTGATTAATTCAATTGCTCCTTGAAGCTCTTTCTGTCCGCTGAGGATTGCCTCTAGAACGCGGTTCTCCGAGACTTCGTTAGCCCCGGCTTCTAACATTATGACTTTCTGGTCGGTACCGGCGACAATTAGATCGAGCGAACTTTGGGCCTGCTGGGCATAATTAGGATTGAAGACAAATTGGTTTTCCACCAAGCCGACGCGGACGCCGCTTATCGGCCCCTGCCATTTAATGCCTGATATCGCCAGAGCGGCCGAGGCGGCCACCAGAGCGACGACGTCGTAATCGTTTTCTTGATCAACTGCCAGGACGGTGATGATAACTTGGACGTCGCGGCGATCAGATTGGTCAAAAAGAGGGCGGATTGCCCGGTCGACCATGCGGCCGGTGAGGACGGATTGGTCGCTAGGGCGGCCTTCGCGTTTTATCCAGCGAGAGCCTTTGATGATGCCGGCGGCATAGAGCTTTTCTTCAAAATCAACCATCAGCGGAAAGAAGTCGATGCCGTCCCGTTCTTGCTTAGCCTGAACCACCGTGGCTTGGACCACGGTTTCTCCATATTGGACCCAGACGGCAGCGTCAGCCTGTTTGGCGACTTTGCCGGTGGAAATTTTGAGCGGGCGGCCGAGCCACTCTCTTGAAACTACTTTTTCCATAGTTTTGGAGGCTGGCCGTTAAATTACAGGACTGTAAATGGATTACAGTACTATCTATTTAGCGGTCAGCCTATTGATTATTTTTTAGTGATTAGATTTTAGATTAAGAATTTTTTAAAGCCGCTCATATCGAAGAAGTCATCGGCCTCTTCAACCAGCTTGGAAGAGCAGGTCTTGCGGAAAGCCATAACTTCGACCAGGCAGCCTTTGTTATTTTGCAGGTATGAAACTAAGGGCAGATAATCGCCGTCTCCAGACACCAAAACAATCACATCCAGCTTATCGGCCAGCTTAATAGCATCAATGGAAATGCCCACATCCCAGTCACCCTTCTTGGCCCCGCCGGCGAAAATCTGCAAGTCTTTGAGCTTAACCTCGAAGCCTTGCTGTCCCAGGGCGCCGATGAAGGGCGCTTCTTCCTTATTTTCCGTCCTGATAGCATAAGCAGTGGCCCGGATAAGTTTCCGCCCAGCCACCGCCTTAGCCAGCACTTCCTTGAAGTTTACCTTCTTGCCGTAAAGATTCTTGGCCGAGTGGTACATGTTAGCCACGTCGACCAGTATCCCGACTCTCTGTTCCTTATGTTTGATCATAGTCTAGTTATCTTCTTCAGCCGCTTCTTCTTTCACTTCTTCGACCGCTTCCTCCGTTTCTATATATTTGCTCTCTTTCTTCTTTTCTTCCTCTTCCTCTTCTTCTAGTTTCTGGGCAATTTTGAGCTTGAGCTTTTCGGCCAGATCCTTGAATTGCTTGGCGTCTTCCTTCTGTAGATATTTGAGCAGCTTGCGGCGCTCGCCGACTTTCTTGAGCAAGCCGCGGCGGGAAGAGAAGTCGTGCTTGTGTTTCTTGAGATGGTCGGTGAGCTCTTTGATTTCTTCGGTCAGAATGGCGATTTGGACCTGGGGAGAGCCGGTATCGGTCTCATGGGTCCGGAATTTCTTAATGATTTTTTCTTTAGCTTTTCTGTCTAGCATAGTTTTCTTCGGCTCTATCCGAGAAGCGGTTAAGCAGTCCGCATCCAAGAAAGAGTCCAGGATTAATTATTTTATCAAATTAATTTTTTTCATCAGGCGGGATTTTTGCCGGGAAGCCTTGTTCCGGCTGATAACGCCTTTCTTGGCCGCTTTATCCAGGGCTTTCATGGTCTGGGGCAGCTCAGCTGTCACGCCTTTATCCTTGGCCGAGACCTTTTTCAGGTTGGCTTTAAGCAAGCGCTTGGCCTTTCCGGCCACCTTTAAATTGGCGGCATGGCGCTTGACGTTCTTCCTTAGTTCTTTCTTGGCAGATTTCTTGTTAGGCATATCCTGTGTCAATAATGTTTATATTAATAAAGCAAATACGATATTAACATAATAATAAATAAAAATCAAGGGTCGGGGTGGTGAGATTTGAACTCACGATCTTCTGGTCCCAAACCAGACGCCTTAGACCGCTGGGCCACACCCCGGAACTCGGATAAAAAAATAAACCCCCCAATAATATAGCACGGGTTTACCTTTTTATCCACCTGATTCTAATGGTGCCCCGGGTCAGAATCGAACTGACGACACAAGGATTTTCAGTCCTTTGCTCTACCACTGAGCTACCGAGGCCTCGGGAGCCATATAGGGTGTGTCGGTTGCGGGGGCCGGACTCGAACCGGCGACCTCCAGGTTATGGGCCTGGCGAGCTGCCAACTGCTCTACCCCGCGATTTCCGCGCTCCTAGCCGGAGCTGGTGTGGGCAATGGAGGACTCGAACCTCCGACCTCAACATTATCAGTGTTGCGCTCTAGCCAGCTGAGCTAATTGCCCTCGGAGATTTTTAAATACGAGTAAAAATATAACAGACGGGGGATAAAAAAGCAAGGGCTAGAGACTGGCGATTATCAGGGCTAGTTCGGCGCCGATATCCCTCGTCCCGGTTTTATTTAGACAATCAAGCTCGATCAGCCGTTCTAGGATTTTTTTGAGAGCTTCCAGTGAGAAATTTTTCGCTTGCCAAATGCCTTTTTTAGCGACAAAAGGATGGAGCTTGAGTTCGCGGCTGAGAGCATTTTGATCTAGGCCGTTTTCCAGGGCCGTCTTTATCTGCAGAAGTATCCTGAATTGCCGGCTGAGCATGGTCAGAAGATATTCATCGCTAGCCCCGGCCGCATATTGTTCGGCCAGTAGCCTGGCAGCCAGCGTTTTGTCTTTGGCGCTGATAGCGTCGGTCAAGGCGAAAATGTCCTCGCTGAATTGTCCTTTGACCATTTCTTTCACCAAGGACGATTCAATAGATTTCTCCTGGCTGGCAAAGGCCAGCTTCCTCACCTCGCGACTTATCTGCCAAAGATCTTGCCCGGCAGCGGCGATAATTTCTCCGGCGGCCGCCGCCCCGATATTCTTTCCGTGTGAAGCCGCTTCCTGCTTGACGAATTGAAGGAGCTGCCGATTGTCTAGTAATTTAAATTCCTGGGCGAAGGGCAGGCGGCCCAGGAAAGAGAAAAGCTTCTTGGCTTCAGCATTCATTGCTTTTCCGCTCGTTTCCAAGTTTTCATCCCAGAAAACGACCGTCGTATCCCGGCTATCGTTCAACTTGCCCAGATATTCTAGCAAGCCGGAGAATATGCCGGCCTTTTTATTTTTGAAAATATTTTCAATAACAACCAAGCGTTTGCGGGTAAATAGAGAGCCGGTATTTATTTTTTCATTTATTTCAGTCAGACTGGCGCTGGCGCCGTCGATAACACTAAAACTATGGGAATCGGGGTCGATCTCCTGTCGGAATCTGGCAATAGTTTCTTGGAGCAGGCGCCGGGAGCGGAAAGCATCGGCGCCGTAGAGGAAGACGATCATATTTTAGAGGCGGCTTATCTCTACCAGCTCGACTGACTTGATTTCTTGGCCGAGAAACTTTTCTCCCAGAGCCTTGAAAGCGGCCGGGTTGTCGGTGGTGCAGTAGCGGCGGCTGGGCGCAAGACTCGGCTCCAGGCCTAGCTCCGGGTGGCGTTTGAGGTATTGATCTAGACTTTGGGAGATTATCTCGCCGGGCTGGGGCAGGAGGACGCGTCGGCCCAGCACTCCCTTTATCTCCTTATATAAGAAAGGATAGTGGGTGCAGGCGAGAATCAGGGCGTCGATGTCTTTAGTTTTGAGGGGGCGGAGATATTTCTTGAGAATCATTTTTGTTTCCGGCTTGCCGGCCCAGCCCTCTTCAATCAGGGGGACGAGCAAGGGGGCGGCCGCCTGGATAATTTCCAGCTCAGGCCGCAGTTTGGCAATTTCGGAGGGATAGGCGCCGGAAGCGATGGTCGCCTTGGTGCCGATGATGCCCACCCGTTTAATTTTCTTCTGCGAAGCGACGCTTTCAGCTAGAGGCCTGATCACTCCAAGGATGCGCCGGTCAGGATACTTAGCGGGCAGATATTCTTGCTGGAGGCGACGCAGGGCTTGGGCGGAAGCCGTATTGCAGGCGATGATTACCAGCCGGCAGCCGGCCTGGAAAAGGAAATCCATGGCTTCGCGGGCATATTCATATATCGTTTCGGGAGATTTCTCGCCATATGGCAGGCGGGCGGTGTCGCCTAGATATAGATAATTGTATTGCGGCAGCGTTTTGAGCAGGTATTTGAAAACGGTCAGGCCGCCCAAGCCTGAATCGAAAACGCCGATGATGTTCCGTTTATCCTTGCCGGACATATTTTTTGAATAAATCCCCCCGCTCCTTGTAATTCTTGAACAGGCCGAAGCTGGCACAAGCAGTGGAGAGCAAGACAATATCGCCTTTAGACGCCCGTTGTTTAGCCAGGCGGACTGCTTCAGCCATATCGCTAGCTCCGGCTATCCGGTCTCTTTGCATCCCCGCCTGTTTTAGGGCTTGCTTGAGGCGGGGAGTGGCCTGTCCGGGCAGGAGTATGGCCAGCTTGACCCGTTTGGCCATCTCTTTGGCTAGGGCGGAAAAGCTTGAGCCCTTGTCAGCCCCGCCAGCTATTTGGATTATCGGCGCAGAGAAGGATTTCAAGTCAAGGATCGTGCTTTCCGGAGTGGTTGAAAAGCTGTTGTCGTAATAATATGCGCCTTTTATTTCTTTGACTAACTCCAAGCGGTGTTCCAGGTTGCCGAAAGAAGCAATAGCTTTGGCGCAAGTTTTCATAGATATGCCCAAACGCTTGGCGGCCGCCACCGCCGCGCCTACATTGTCGCGGTTATAGTCTCCGGCCAGCTTCGTCGGCCAGTCGCTGGGTGAGAAGAATTCTATTTTCCCCGGAAGTTTTGCCCCAGACAGCCGTTTAGCCAGGGACGGGTTGGCGATGAGCCATTTGTTTTCTTTGTGACGGGCGATGTTTAGCTTGGCTTGCCAGTATTTTTGGTATGAGGAGTGGAAGTTGGGGTTCTTGGGATCAGCCGGGGCCAGGTGTTCCTTGAACAGGTTGGTGATGACGGCCAAGCGAGGAGAGTATTCCAGGTCTTCCAACTGGAAGCTTGAGAGCTCCAGGATGACATAGTCAGCCGGCTTTATTTTCTTTAAGAAAGACAGGGGAGGGACGCCGATGTTACCGCCGAGCCAGACGCGCTTTCCAGATGTTTTGAGGATTGCCGCAATCAGACTGGCGGTGGTGCCTTTGCCTTTGCTGCCAGTGACGCCGACAATTTTTTTAGTCGGACAGAGGGCGAAGAAGAGGTTCATCGGGCTGCTAATCTCTGTCCTTCCCAGGCGCCTAGCCTTAATCAAGCCAGGACAAGCCAGGGGCCAGCCAGGGGAGCGGAACAGCAAGTCGTATTTTTCCAGCCCGCGGTTAAATCCTTGCGGATCGAGCCCGGCATCCTTTATCTCTATCTCTGCATCCAATCGGCCCGTTTTGGCCAGTTCAAGCAGGGCCCGGTTTTCGGAACCCAGGCCCAGGAGAGCAATGCGCATTTTTTTAGGCTTTTTGGCCATATTTATTTAAGCTCTCCCCAGTTCCGGCCGCTAGTCGCCTCTATTACTATCGGCACTTTGAGCTTGAGCTTGGGC
>CAYSJT010000005.1:0-20686 GCA_964431625.1 uncultured Gammaproteobacteria bacterium
GGCAGATACTCGTCCAGCTTATCCTCTCTAATTTCAAAAATCAACTCGTCGTGGATTTGCAGAAGCAGGCGGGCCTCGTCTTCGTGCCCGGCCAGCTGCTTGGCCGCTTCAATCATCGCCAATTTAATGAGGTCGGCAGCCGTCCCCTGGAGCGGCGTATTTATCGCCATCCTTTCGGCGGCTTTGCGTACGGCCGGGATTTGGGAATTCAAATCAGGCAAGGGGCGTTTTCTCCCAAAAAGCGTCAGAGCATATCCTTTAATTCGAGCTTCTTTAATAGAAGCATCGACCATCCTTTTTATTTTAGGATAGGCCTGGAAATATTTTTTGATGAATTCAGTCGCTTGCCAGTATGGGATGCCGGCCGCCTGGCTCAAACCGTGGGCGCCTTGGCCGTATAAGATGCCAAAATTAGTCGCTTTGGCTTCGCTGCGCATGGCCTTAGTTACTTTATCTAAAGGCACTTTGTTTATTTCCGCAGCTGTAGCCTGATGGATATCTTCTCCATTTTTAAAAGCCCTAATCATTTTTTGGTCGCCGGACATATGGGCGGCGAGGCGCAGTTCTATCTGCGAATAATCCAGGCTGGCCAGTTTCCAGCCATGGGGGGCGGTGAAAGCGGCCCTGATTTCCCGTCCGGCTTCAGTCCGGGTCGGAATATTTTGAAGGTTTGGTTCGGTGGAGGAAAGCCGGCCGGTGGCGGCGATGGTCTGGTTGAAGCTGGTGTGGATGCGTCCGGTTTTCGGATTAAGCAGGCGGGGCAGGGCCTCTAGATATGTCGTCTGGAGTTTGGCTAATTCGCGGTATGATTGGATAAGACTGACCAAAGGGTGCAGCTCCTTTATTTTCTCCAATTCGTCTTCAGCCGTGGAAAACCCGGTCTTGGTTTTTTTCAAGCCCTCGGTCGGGATGGCCAGCTTTTCAAAGAGTATCTCCTTGAGCTGCTTGGTGGAATTGATATTGAATTCTTCGCCGGCTTCATGCCAGATCTTCTTTCCCAAAATTTTTAGGTCCTTGGCTGTTTTCCGGCTGAGAGACTCTAGCTTTTCCGGCTCCAGCCTGATGCCGTAGTTTTCCATGGAACCGAGCACGGGGATAAGGGGCATTTCTATTTCTTCGAGCAAAGCTTTCATTTTTTCCTGGGACAGGCGGCGGGTAAAGATTTCTGCCAAGCGTCCGGCCAGATCGGCTGTTTGGCCGGTTTTGCTAAAGTTTTGGGAGAAGTCGGCAGAGAAGTCGAGCCCGAGGTCGAGCTGCGGTTTCTTTGCCCCGCTTCCTACTAGGCGGGCGATGTCCAAGCCGAGTTCGGAAAAAGCCAAAGATTCCAGATCGTGCTGGCGGTGGCCGGGGTTGAGAAGATATGAGGCCACCATAGTATCTAGGGATAGGCCGCGAAGCTCTACCCCTCTGAGCTTAAAGGCGCGCCAAGCCAGCTTGAGATCGTGGCCCACTTTTTTTATTTCCTCATTTTCCAGATATGGCCTAAGTCGAGCCAGATTTTCTTTGTCGGCTGAAACGGCCGAAGCTTGACCGGGCTTGAAAGAGAAAGCCAGGCCGAGCAGTTTTCCGCGGAGCGGATCAGCTGGCGAAACAGACACGGCTATGGCAACTTTTTTTGAATCGGATAGTTTTTTCAGCAGAGCTTTGAAGCTTTTTTCGTCGCCGACCAGATTATACGATACTTTTTCTCTTTTTGGCGCCTGGTCAGACCCGACCTCTACTCGTCCGACGGTCACTTCTTGGAGCCGTTTGACCTTGGGCAGCAGCGATTTGAATTCTAATTGGCTGAATAGATTGATAACTTTTTCACTGTTGAAAGAAAATTTTTGTAGTTTTTTCAAAGAGAAATCGATTGGCGCTTGTCTGTCTATTTTGGCTAGGCGCTGGCTGAGATAGGCATTGTCTTTATCCTGGATTAGGAGCTCGCGGGTTCGGACGGGGATACGTTTATCAGATTTTTCAGCGGCTTGGTATAGCTTGTCCAAATTTTGGAAGCTGGCGATCATGGCGGCTGCGGTTTTTTCGCCGATACCTTTGACGCCCGGAATGTTGTCGCTGGGATCGCCGCGCAAAGCTTTGTAGTCGACGAGCTGGGCCGGTTTCAGGCCATATCGCGCTATAATCTCAGCCGGGCCGTATAGGACGCTTTCGGATAGGCCGCGGCTCATGGTGTATATGCGGGTGGCTTCGTCAGCCAGCTGCAGAGTGTCAAGATCGCCGGTGATAATTATCTTTTCTAGTTTCTTATCAACTCCAGCCTTATCACAGACGGTGCCGATGAGGTCGTCAGCCTCAAAGCCTTGTTTTTCAAAGACGGGGATATCAAAAGCTTCCGCCACCTCCTTGACCAGAGGGATCTGGTCATAGAGCTCGTCTGGCGCCTTGACCCGGGTCGCCTTATAGGCGGCATATTCCTCATGCCGGAAGGTCGGCCCCTTTTTGTCCAGGGTCAAAATAACGAACTCCGGTTTGAATTCGCCAATCGCCTTAAGCAGGAAGGCAGCGAAGCCATAGACAGCATTGACAACTTGGCCGCTTTTGGTTCTCATGGTCTGGGGTAGGGCGTGGAAACTGCGGTGAATCAAGGCGTTTCCATCGATGATGATGAGCTTGGGTTTTGTTTTAGACATGACCTAATTTTATCATTTTTTCGAACCTTTGCCAAAAAGATAAAAAGCCCCCAACGACGTTAGTCGAGGGAGCTTTTCTGCAACTTAGTATTCACCGGCCCGATAAAGCGAGGGGCCGTATTCGTGTCCGCTTGCCCGGTTTGGGTTGCGGGGGAAGAAGAGATTTTGGCTCCTATGAGCCTCGTTAGCCTCCGGCGACGTCATTTGAGACGAATTGCCAATTGACTGGCATATTCGTCTTGGGTCGTGAGCCGCGATGCAGCCTGCCTAAGCAGCTGCAAACTTTTATCGCAGTGCACTTGACGTCGGGAGGAAGCTCCAGCAGCCCATCAGTCCCCAGGAAGGGGAAAACACTGTTCGTCATGCTTCCCAGTTTTAAAGTGCATAGACAATCTATACCTAATCCCTAATAATGTCAAGAGGCTGAATTTAGCTGCCAAAACCAGGGGGATTTTGATATAATAGATAAGTAGCATATATCATATGAAAACCATTGCTTTATTTTTCGGGGGCCTGAGTAACGAAGCGGCTGTTTCCATAATGTCGGCCAGGAATATCGCCACCAGCTTGGACAAGCGGCATTTTCGCCTTAGGTTGGTCTATTGGCGCAAGTCGGACCGTCGTTTCTATTTGGTTAAAGGCTTTTCCTTAGCTGAGCTAAAGGCTGGGCGGGAATTGCGGATAGAAGATTTCAAACGGAGTTTTGACGTCGCCTTTCCCATAACTCACGGCCGCTATGGCGAAGACGGGACTCTTCAAGCCATCTTTGAATCGCAAGGCGTGAAGTATTGCGGCTGCCGGGTCCTGGGCTCAGCGCTATGTATGGATAAAGGGGCGTTTAAGGACATGATGAAGGCTTCCGGAATAGAACAGGTTGGTTATTGGATTATAGACTACAAGGCGGACGGCGCTTCAGAAATAGCCGCGAAGATAAGAGAGGCTAAGAAGATGTTGCCAGGCCTCCTTTTTATCAAGCCAGCTAACTCCGGGTCTTCCGTCGGCGTCAGCCGGGTGTCTGAAAAGCAAGAATTACATTCGGCCTTGCGCCTGGCCAAGCGGCATGACAGCCGCATCATTATCGAAGAAGGCCTGGCCGGCCTGAGGGAAATAGAAGTGGCGGTTTTGGGTAATAGTCAGCTTCTCGTTTCCCGGCCCGGAGAGTTATTTTTGGCTAAAGAATTCTATAATTATGATGATAAATATAAATTAGGTGAAGCTAAGCAAGTCATTCCTGCTAAACTTAGCCCCTCTCAGGCAAAACAGGTAAGGGAATTGGCTGCCCGCGCCTATCGCCTGGCTAATTGCCAGGGTTTTGCCAGGGTGGACTTCTTTTTTAGCCGCGGCCGCTTTTATCTCAATGAGATAAACACTCTGCCTGGCTTTACTGATATTTCGATGTTCCCGATGCTCATGGCCGATAGCGGCTTGAACAGTCGGGAACTATTGAAGCGCATCATTAGCTTGGCCTATTGATCAGCCGGAGATTAGTCTAATGAAAAAGCCGCTCTTTGCCAGCGGCTTTTGTTATCGGCGGATTTTCCTAATCAGCACCCAGGCAGCCAGATGTCCGGCCAGGGCGCATATGGCGGCTAAAGCCGTCAATTTCAAGTTAGTGCCAAAGGTCAAAGCGATGATGACAGCGGCTACGGCCGCCGGCTCCACCCTTTTGCCGGCTTTCTCTGGATTCATTATCAGAGCCAGACCGGCCTGGCAAGCTATCCCGAGGCAGAACATCAAAGAAAAAAAGATGACTTTTCCCATCGTTTTTATCAAAAGAACATTTATATTAATTTTTATTCTTCTAGATTAAGCAGGGCATGTGCTTCTGCGGCCGCTTGGTTCCGAGATAGAGAAGATGCCAGGTCTTCTTCTAGGCGACAAATTTCTCCGTCAATGTTCAGCAGGTCCAACTTATCGGTAATAGAGCTTGGCCGGGCTAAATCAGATTCGTTTAGGGAGAGAATCCGGTCTTGGGCCGCGTTTTTAGACTCTTTATCTAAATTAGATTGCTCTAGGGCCTGAAGAAGGAGACGGGGCAGGCTAATTGTATTTTTCACCCACTCTTTAGCTTCTTTATCGCTCAAATCAGCGAGGATAGAGACAATGCAGGTGCGGGCCAATTCTTTGTTGACAGCCAAATCAGCCGATTCATTCTCCTCTTCTTCATTATTGGGTTCAGGAAATAGGTTTTTTAGTGTGATGCCAGCTTTTTCCAATATCAATTCACGGTTCATGATTTCTTTTTTTTTGATTATTTCCTGGTTTATATTTTGTGGCATTTCTTGGCTCATAATATTAATCTGCTTTTGGGAAAGATATTCTTGCATAGGTTTTTTCCCCTAACTTTTCATAGTTTTTATAAAGTTCGTGCCGTAATTTTTTGTATCTTTCTAAGGTTTTCTTAAGTTCCGTCTGTATTGTCGGCTCAGGGGTTTCGTCCAGCGCCTCTAAGCGTTTTTCCAGGGCCGTCTGCCTGCGGGACAGCACCAGATCCTTGCGGCTGAATGAAACGAAATCTTTATCGGTGATCATCTCTTCTATTCTGCGCTGGTAGCTGGTCGATTCTTGGGCTTTATTGTCATCTATAGCCAGCTCGATGGTGACGCGTTTACCCTCTATCTTGCTAGTATTTAAAATTTCGCTTTCATTTAGCTCAACTCCCAAATCCTTAATGAATTTTTTTAATTGTTTGTGAGCATCCTGCCCGAAAATACCAACCACTTCTCTATGGATGGCTGATTCCTGAACCTTGATATTAGCCCGGCCGTTTTGGTCAATAGAAATTTCCGGCTTATTGCCGCAGATTCTGGGCACAGAGAACCTATAGCTTTGTTCGTTCAGCGAATCAACAGCTTGGATTAGAGCGTCTTGGTCATCAGGGGAATAACGACCGGAGTTTTTTATAGCGCCAATTAAGCTCTTTTTAGCCATTTCTGCCATCTCGTGATTGTTAGTTTCTCCGGCAGCTTTCAATATTCTCATAGCCTTTAAAGACTCGGGTACGGCGTAGAGGAGTTCCGGCAGCTTATCTTCAAAGGCATGGGTATTGTCCGCCAGCCTAACGGCGGAGATAAGGTTCTCTCGACGAACTTTTTCACCTTTTTCCTTTACTTGAAAATTTATTTGTGAATCGTCATGCTCTAGAACCCCTTGGTGGATTATTTCCATATACTGTGAGGGGAAGACGGCTGATAAGGGGCTGTCGGGCTCAAGAGCCATTTGCCGAGTCAGCTTAGCCGAAAGAAGATTATGTCCTTTGTCAGCCGGAAAATTCTTTCGATTGATTTCCTCTCTGATTGGAGTGGAAGCATAGCCCAAATCGTGCATTAACATTATCTGATGTCCCATTAGTCGGTCTATAGCTTTTACTTCCTGTCCGCTATTAACCAGAGAATCAAGAATTTTTTCGGTCTTTTTTATATTGAAGCCGACAATATGCCGTATGCCGTGGTCGCCAAGCATATTTTCCGCCGCTACTCTGTCCTGGAAGGCTATTAGGTCAATATTGCGGTCGATTAATTTAGCGGCGTCTTCTGCTTTTAAGCTGGACGCTAAATTTCCTTCCATCTGCGCTTGTTCAATCAAGTCAAGAAAACGTTCGGTCTGTTCTTTGAGAACGGCGTATTTTTCTGGATTGAAGCGGCCACTTTCTTTATTAAGCAGAAGGGCCTTTAAGTCATGGCCAATCCTATTTTTTATAACAGTCTTAGTTTCAGCGTTGAAAACTTTGTTTTTTAAAGATTCATCCGCCCTTCTTTCTAAGCCGCAGCGGTTAATATATTCGGACGCCTGTGTAAGAAATGGCCTCACATCCCCTCTTTCATCCTCATATCTTTCATTGAGTCCGGGGGCTGACTCCAGTTTCATTTCCAAGTAAGCCGCTTCTTTAGTTAAAAAGCTTTTTTCCAAGGCCAATGTTTCCACGCCGGTTTCCGGGCGATCGGTTTTTTCTAAATTAGCCAATGTTTCTTCGGCTAAAGCGACTATCAGCTCATTAGTCTTTTCCATGTCTTGGTTGGCCCTTGTTTCTGAAACAATCTGCGAGACCTCGCTCTTTTTTAAACCCAAGCCTAATCCGCTTTCTTGGGCTGCTTGCAGGCCCGATTCTCCGGCGGCGATTGCTCCTTGCCCTTCAGTTACCGTTTTTTTAGACAAACGAGATTTTTCTTTTTCAAACGCCTCCTGGTTGTCCGCCATGTTCTCCGATTCTTCTCCCAAAAATTCGAAAAGATTGTTATCTTTTTCAGCAATTTGAATGATTTGAGCATCTTCGGGTTTAGGCATATTTTTATTTATTAATATCGCGCCGCAAAACCTCCATACCCTTAGCTTCCAAGGCCTTGGTGAGACGGGAAATTATTTTTTCTTGTTCTTGGCGGAGCCTCTCCAAGTTAGTCTGGTATTTTTTATAAATAACTCCAAGTTGATGAATGGCCTCGCGATATTTAGCCGGGTCAGTATTGGTTTTTTTGTAGATCATAAATCTGTTGGCGTGACGTAGCGGTTGTTAAAAAGTGGATTTTTAATTTTTTAGGCAAAATTATTAAGAAAATTAAATATTGGGTCGAGTTTTGGAATAGGAGGCCAGACTACCCCAGGCAGAATATTAGGCAGAAGAAGATAATTTTAGTTCCCATTGAAAGGATATTTGAGATTTTTGTTTGAACGGATAAACTATAATACAGTGATAATTATTTCTGTTATTTGGCGCTTTAAATCTCATGCGGAAACTGGGTTTTCAGCTATAATACTAACAGGATATAAATTCCGGCAAACATTATTGCCGCTCCGAACAATTTTTTAATCAGAGTTGGGGAAGAAATGCTTTCCTTGATAATTTGAGGAGCAAAAAGCGTCAGTAGTATGCCAATTAAAATTGCGTAGAATGACTGCACTTGTGTAATCACCATAACCAATCCCGCCGAGGGCGCAATCGCCAACGCCTTCTTGACGCTCATTTGCCCGAAGAAGTCCAAAATATTATTCCAGGAAAACCAAATATATTTTTTCAATCTTGCCTCGACCAATCCTTTAATAACTTGCTTTCTTATTGATGGGACAGCAAACATTGTTAAGCCAGCGAGCGCAGAGCCTAGGTTATCTAACATGAAATAGTCCCAGAAGGGCATTCTTGTTAGGCCGTAATCTATAAACAATGTCATGATTGACCATATCGCTATAGCGGCGAGAATCATCCCCATGCCTTTGATTGTAATGCCCCGATTTTTTTCAAATGAAACCATTGTCGCTCCTGCTAAAATAATTACAAACCCGATGAGTTCATTTGAAGAAAGCTTCTGGCCCAAGAAAGCGAAGGCGAGTATCGCCGTCATTACCGGGACAAATTTAAAAAGAATAACAAGAGAAGATGTGTCAGTTTCTCCTAGTGCTTTTCCGTAAAATCCATAGGAATAAGCCAAGGCCATTCCCGTGGCTATCGGAATTAAGGAATGCCAGTCTAATTTTGGCATTCCTGCAATTATCAAAATTACAACAAAGAAAAGCCAGCTTGTTATAGTCGAGAAGAAGACAAAATCAAAAATCCCCTTGGCGTATTTCCCTAAAATGTATTTATCCACGAAATTGGATGAAACCCAAAATAGAGGAGCAAGTAGCGATAGAAAGACCCAATCCATAGTTATTTAAACGAAGATACTAGGCTTCAGATTGGCGCTCGGCATACACAAAATTTACTCAAGTAAATTATGGTTATGGCCGAAAATTTTCTTCCGATAATCTTTATTTTTCAGCTTCGATACTCAGGCTCTCAAGGGCTATTCCGTTATATTGTTCTTTGCTGATATTTTTATTTTCATTCAGAATATGCAATTTGAACCCAGCATTTTTTAGCTTGTCCAAATAATCATCTTTTAGCAAAGCGCCGGCGACACAGCCAGAGAGCAAATCATCATCGTTTTTTTGCTCATCAGAGAGATCTTCTAACAGAACAATATCCGAAAGATACATTTTGCCGCCGTTTTTCAGGACTCTATAGGCTTCTTTGAAGGCTTTTTCTTTGTTTGGAGTCAGGTTGATCACGCAGTTGGTAATAATGACATCAACCGATCTGTCTTCAAGCGGTAATTTTTCAATTTCTCCTAAGATGAAATCGATATTGGTGTATCCCCGGTCTTTCGCGTTAGCTTTAGCTTTTGCAATCATCGCCTCGCTCATATCTACTCCGATAACTCTGCCTTTTTCGCCTACCCTTTGAGCGGCTAAAAGGCAGTCGATTCCAGCTCCGGACCCTAAATCAACGACGACGTCACCTTCTTTTATCTTACTTAAAGCCACTGGGTTGCCGCAGCCAAGACCGAGATTTGCATTACCCGCGATAGCTAGATCCTCATCTGAATACCCGATTGATTTTGCTGTCTTTTGACCGCAGCTACAACCGCAGCCGCAATGAGAGCTTTGAGAGGCAATTTCTTCGTATTTTTTCTTGACGACCTCCTTTATATCTTTTGGATCTTTCATAGATATATAATTTGGGGGCTTTATATTAAGGTGGACCCTAAGGGAATCGAACCCTTGACCTCCTGCTTGCAAAGCAGGCGCTCTAGCCAGCTGAGCTAAGGGCCCTTGTCCGGCTTCTAACTATACCCGCCTATTGGTTATATTTCAAGAGCGGACCGAGCAGCCAGCCGGCGAATTCTGGACCGCTGCCAGTCATGATGATGATGCCGATGATTACAAGAAGGATGCCAACCAGCTTGTAGCCGAGGCGGCTGCCGCCTTCTGAGCCTAATTTCTCTTCAAACCAGGCGATGCGTCCGAAATTATTGACGAACCATTCGGTCTTGATGACCAGGAAGGCGCCTCCAGCTGCCAGCAGGAGACCAATGATGATTTTCCCCATATTATTTAATGTAGTTCAAAGGATTATATCTGCCTCCGTTAATTATCACCTCAAAATGCAGGTGCGATCCGGTCGATCTTCCAGTCGATCCCATCAGGGCAATGACTTGTCCCTGGCTGACCCGTTCGCCAGCGCTTACTAATAGCTTCGAGGCGTGGCCATAGCGGGTCTTTTTGCCGCCACCATGGTTGAGAAGGATGGTGTTGCCGTAGCCGCCATTCCAGCCGCTAGAAGCAATTTCCACTACGCCGTCATCAGCCGCATATATAGGTGTCCCGACCTTATTGCCAATATCGACGCCATTATGCCGCCAGGAGAAATATTGGGTGATGCGGTGGCCCTGGGTGGGCCAGTTCATCTTGCCGCTACCAGCCGCCGGAGCCGGAGATTTGACTGCGTCGCTAATCGCCGACAGGCCGCTATAATTATTAGTTGATCTGGCTGAGGCGACTGGCTGGACAATGCGGCTGGCTCCAGGAAGCATTATTTCCTGGCCCGCTTTCAGCCCGCCGGCCAAGTTGTTGGAGGCGATTATCTTATCTTCCTCTATGCCATATGTCTTGGCTATTCGCGAAACTGTATCGCCGCTCCTGACTTTATAAACAATACCGCTGACAGGCAATATTTTCAAGGTATCTCCGGGCCGGATCAGGCTCAAGGCGCTGAGGTTGTTGGCCCAGAGGACTGTGTTGATGCTGACATTGAAGCGGCGGGCAATAGTGCTGACCGTATCTCCATTTTGGACAGTGTAATTAACGATTTCCGTTCTAGGCGCGGCAGATACTCCGGCGCTGAGCGAGCCGGCGCTAATCGCTTGCGGCTTCAAAATCATGTCACCGCTCTCTGAGAAAGCCAAGAAGCCGGTCGGGCCGTAGTCGGCCGAAGTCGCGGTTTCATTTTTTTCTATGGTGCATAGGGCATCGTCATATTTTTCTTTGCCAGCCAGCAAGATCTCGTAGGGAGTAGCGGTTTCTTCTATTAATTCATTATTATCATCCCAATTGCTGAATTCGCTTGATACTAAGTTGGCCATTACTGTATGGGGAAGTTTGGTCTCTATAGCCGAGGCTGGCCGCCGGCCGAGAAAATTAGCTAATAACAGGGCTATAGCCAGCCCGGTGATTAAGATATAAGCGGTTTTGCCATTAATGATTTCCCGGGCAGTTATTTGGCCGAAAGGCCCTTTGCGGAAACGGAAGGTTTCATAGTATATTTTAGCTAATATTTTAGAAAAAAATATTTTAAACAATAAACGAAAAAAGCCGGCTATTAACCGGATCAATTTTTCCAGAAACAAGCCTATGAGGCGGAGGAACTTTATGCCGAACAGGCCAGTTTCTGCCGCGATTTTTTTAAATTGGCTGGATCTTCTAGAGCCGATATGATTATCAGTCTATATCAACCATACTATCATCTTTATTTCCGCCTAGTCAATTTGTGTTATAATAGATAAAGAAAAGAAAAATTTATTTATATATTATGTATAAGGTAATCCTGCTCCGACACGGAGAAAGCGTTTGGAACAAAAAAGGCCTGTTTACCGGCTGGGTAAATGTTGACCTTACTTCTCAGGGAGAAAAAGAGGCTCGTCTGGCCGGCAAGAAGATTAAATCATCCGGCTTGAAGCCCGATTTGGTATTTGAGAATTTTTTAAGGCGCTGCGCTAAGACGACCAGGCTGGCCTTGGCGGAAATCGGCATTAAACCAAAGATTATCAAAGACTGGCGCCTCAATGAGAGGCACTATGGGGCCTTGCAAGGGCTGAATAAGCAAGCCATGGTTGAAAAATACGGTTTTGATCAGGTATTTGCCTGGAGGCGCTCGTATCAGGTTCGTCCGCCGCAAGTAAAACCAGGCAGCCGCTACGACCAATCAGGCAGCCCTTTATATAAAGGCATCCCAGTGCCACGCAGCGAAAGCTTGCGCGATGTTGAAAAAAGAGTAGGGGCTTTTTGGCGACAGCAAATTATCCCCGCCATGAAATCTAATAAGCTTGTTTTAATATCTGCTTCCGGCAATAGTTTGCGGGCGCTAGCCAGATATCTTGGTCAGGCGACCGTCGATCAAGTGGCTGATTTGAATATTCCCACCGGAATTCCTTTGGTATATGAGTTTAGCCATGACTTTCAACTGAAAAATTATTATTACTTGGCGAACAAAGCCGAGCTTAAAGCCGGGGCCGATAAAGTCAGGAGCCAGATTAAAGCTAAATAATAGAGGGATATTATTTATATACAAAAAAACCGCTTTTTAAACAGCGGCTTTTTGTATAAATTAGAAATATCTAGCAGTTTATTTCACGATTATGTCGAAAGGCTTAGTTTGTCCGTAGGCCTTGGGCCCGGTTTGGCAATATTTGGTGATATGATTTTGGAAATAAGGCGGAAAGCCGGCCTGGATGCGGCCGACCAGGTAATAAGTCAGAGCCATGGCCCAAGCCAGGCCAGCACCTTTCGGCCGCTTGATTTGCCAGCGGTGTTCCTTTAAACCGAAGTATTTGTTTTCTCCCAAGCTGATGACTAATTCTTTTTCCCAAGGGATGACGAATTTAGCGTGCCTGGCTTCTCCGGCGCTGAAAGCCCTGATTGATAGTCTCGACCCAAAAAGTTCGTGCCGCTTTATCTCTATCATTGGAGCGATGGCCGCCAGGTCATCAGGGAGAATAAAGGCGAAGGCATGGTAGTTAAGAAAATCCAAGGGCAGCTTCAGCTTTTTTATATTTTGTCTGATAGTCTCTGTCTTTTCGCCGCTCGCCGAGAGAATCATGCCAAGATAAGTGGAAACATTATAGGTCTGGGGCTCAGGCAGCTTGTCATAAACAATGACTTTATCGGCTAATTTGGCGGCGCTGGATTGGGGTCGGCAGGTTAAAAGCGTTGTTTGCAGGCCTTTTTGTTTAGCCAGCTTAGTTTCCCAGACAGAATCTTTTTCTCCGGAAGCGGAAATAATTACCGCCTGCTTAATAGCCCCGGTCTTTATCAGGGGTGAATATCCTTTTATTTTATGGCGAAAGTCGCTTTCATTCGCCAGGATAGCCGTTTGGCCGGAAAAGAGGGCCACCCCAGTGTTATAGGCATTGCCGCTGCCGACCACCAGAGGTAGCTTGAAACTCTTTAACGGTAATCTTGGCGGTTGATGCTGGACAAAGAAGTTAAGGGCGACAATGACGCTTTCAGCCAGCGTCGGCAATTTGAGCATAGCCATATTTTTGCTTTATTTTACTTGTATTTTCATTATAATTCATCTTGATTTTTATTTCAATTTGCGCTAGGATGAGATTGCTAATTAAGTTCTAACCAGCTTATTCTATGTCAGGACATTCCAAGTGGGCGACCACCCATCGCCAGAAGGCGATTGTTGACGCCAAGCGAGGCGCTATTTTTACCAAATTAGCCAATGCCATCACTATTTCTGCTAAAAGCGGCGGCGATCCGGAAGCCAACCCTTCGCTCCGAGCGGCCATAGACAAGGCCCGCGCTTCCAACATGCCCAAGGACAATATCGAGCGCGCCATCAAGCGCGGTACCGGAGAATTGGCCGGCGCCCAGGTTGAAGAATTGTATTACGAAGGCATCATCCCCCCTGGCGTCCAGGTGGTGGTTAAATGCGTTACCGACAACAAAAATCGCAGCGGCGCCTCTGTCCGCCATTCCTTCACTAAAATCGGCGGCGCTTTCGGGGCAGTAATGTGGAACTTTGAACCGCTTGGCGTTATCATGCTGCCGACTGAAGAGGTCAAAGCCAAGCACTTAAGCTATGAAGAGCTTGAATTAGAGCTAATCGATCAGGATATAGTTGATTTTAGAAAACAACCGGAAGGCATAGTTGTCTATGTCCAGGTCAAAGACCTGCAAAGAGTGAAGGATTTTCTTGAAGCTAAAGGCTTGAAGCCGGAGAGAGCCGAGATAGAATATGTCGCCAAGGAAAAAATGGAAATTTCCGAGGCTGAGCAAGAAAAGCTTGATCGCTTTTTTGAAGAAATGGAGGACAATGAAGATGTCAGCGATTATTATACTAATTTAGCCTAAGACATTATGGCTAAGATAATTCTCGGCATTGACCCGGGCATCGCCGACACCGGTTACGGGTTAATCAAGGAGGACAGGGGCCGCCTGATGTGTTTGGCTTATGGTTCGATTAAGACTAGCGCCAAATCAGATTTGATTAGCCGTCTCGACGATCTTTACCGCCAATTGGATGTTATAATTAAGGAGCATAAGCCTCAGCTCGCCGCGGTCGAGCAGCTTTTTTTCAACAAGAACGTAAAGACCGCCTTGATTGTCGGCCAAGCCCGAGGAGTCGCTTTGCTCGCCCTGAAGCGCAATAATTTGCCGATCATTGAATTCACTCCCAGCCAGATCAAACAGGCTGTCGCCGCTTACGGCCAGGCAGCTAAGCGACAAGTGCAGCAGATGGTCAAATTGACTCTCTGCCTGGATTGTCTGCCTCAGCCTGATGATGCCGCCGATGCCTTGGCTGCAGCGATCTGCGCTTCAAATTCCCGCTTATGTCCAAGAAATTGAAAATCGTCCATATTGCTTCTGAGGTCGCGCCGTTTTCCAAAACCGGAGGCTTGGCCGATGTGGCTAGAAGCCTGCCCAAGGCTTTGCTGCGCCTAGGCCATGAAGTTATAATCATCACCCCGCTTTACGGCCAGCTGATAGATAAGCGGGAGCATAATTTAGAGCTGCTGTTAGAAAATGTTAGTTTGCGGCTCAATTCCCAGGAGACAGTAAAGGTGAATTATTGGCGCGGCTATCTAATGAAAGATTTGCCGGTTTATTTCATAGAAAACACCAAATTTTTTTCCAAGCACAAGCGGATATATGGTTCAGCCAGAGAAAACGCCCGCTTCCTTGTTTTTAATGTGGCTGCTTTGAAGTTATTATCCTTACTGAAATATCAAGCCGACATCATTCATTGCCATGACTGGCAGACCGGGCTTATCCCCCACTATTTAAAAACCGATTTTCGTTATTCAAAGACTCTCAAATCGGCCAAAGCCGTTTTTACCATCCACAACCTCATTTTTCAACTCGGCCACAATTGGTGGAACATACCTTCCGAGCGAAAAGATTACGGCCGGAGCAAGGTGCCGCATCTTAGCGATCCCGCCCTGGAGGATATTAATTTTGCCAAACGGGCGATTCTATCGGCCGATGTCATCAATACAGTTAGCGAACAGTATCGGGAAGAGATAATGACCAAGAGATTCGGCCAGGATCTCCACCGCATTCTCAAGAATCGGGCCAATCGTCTTTATGGCATCATCAACGGTATCGATTATAATACCTACAATCCCGAGAAAGATAAGCTGTTAGCTAAGAGGTATTCCCCTTTGTTTCCAGCCGCCAAAGCGGATAATAAGTTAGTCCTTCAATCCCGTCTCGGCCTGCCTCAGGACAAGCATGTGCCCATAATATGCGCCACTTCCCGAGTCACTTTTCAAAAAGGTTTTAGCATGATTTTAGCTATCATGCCTTTATTGCTTAAGCTCGACATCCAGCTGGTGTTTATGGGCGACGGCAGCAAGGAATACATTGAGCCGCTCAAGAAATGGCAAAAGAAATATCCGAATAAATTAATTTGGCTGCCCTTTGACCAATCTCTGGAAACTCTGATTTATGCCGGTTCTGACATTTTTCTCCTGCCCTCTATGCATGAGCCTTGCGGCATCAACCAGCTCATCGCCATGCGCTATGGCTGTATCCCGGTTGTCCGGGCTATCGGCGGCCTTTATGATACGGTGGTTAATTTTAATCCGGCCTTTTCCCGAGGCACCGGCTTCACTTTCCGCTCCGAAGATGAAATGGTTTTCTATACCACTTTGGTCCGAGCCCTGGAAAGTTACCGCTACCGCCGAGATTGGCAAAACCTAGTGCGTCGGGCAATGCGCCACTCTACCAGCTGGGAAATTCCAGCCAAAAAATACGTTGAGTTGTATAAAGAAGCTATGAAAGAAGCTTAAAGCTATGAGATGGATAAACTTCCTTCATTTCTATCAGCCAGCCAACCTAGAGTCGCCCAAGATCAAGCAGGCGCTTGATAAGAGCTACTGGCGGCTGCTTAGGCTTATGGAAGAAAATGAGCGCTTGTCTTTGACGGCGAATTTTTCTGGCTGCCTGCTCAAGCGCCTGCAAGAAGAAGGCGAGCTTGATTTTCTCCGCCGGCTCAAGCGCTTAGTCAGTAGCGGCCGGTTGGAACTGGTCGGCTCAGCGGCTTATCATGGTTTTTTGCCCGGACTGCCGATTGAAGAGTCAAGTCGTCAGATTAAGGAACAAGAAAAAATTATCAGGGATATTTTTGGCCCCAGTCTTAAATTGTCAGGATTCTTTTTGCCGGAGATGGCCTATAGCCGGCCGTTGGGCGAGTTGATTAAGTCCCTAGGTTATGATTGGATAATCTTGGATGAGATTGCCTATAGCCCAGATTTATCACGTCGGCCTGATGCCGACCTCGCCTATTTTGATGCGGCCAGCAGTTTGCGCGTGATTTTCCGCAATCGCCGCCTGTCCCGCGCCTACCCGCCGGATAAACTGGGGCCGCTTTGCCGCCAAGCCGGAGCGGCTGGCAAGACCTTCATTACCGCCACCGACGCTGAGCTTTATGGGCTGCGCCATCAAGATCCGACGGCTGAGCTGGAGAAATTGGCCCGTTGCCCAAGGGTTAAAACAATGACAATTTCCCGTTTTCTAGCCGGCTTGAAGGATCCGGAAAAAATTCATTTAACTGATTGTTCTTGGGATTCCCGGCCGGCTGAGTTGAAATCCAAGCGACCCCATGTTCTTTGGCAAGATCGGAGCAATCGGATTCATAAGAACTTATGGAGGCTTTCGTTTTTAGCTCTAGAGGCAGGAGATAAGTTTCCTAAAGACAAGAATTTTGCCTGGTATCGCTGGCATCTGGTCAGGGGCCTGGCCAGTTGTACTTTCTGGTGGGCGAGCGGTCGGGATTTTTCTTCTGATTTCGGGCCTTATGCCTGGAGCCCGGATGATATTGAAAGAGGCCTGGAAGACTTAGTGCGTTCCGTACGCTCTTTATCCGATTCTCGCTCCCGACAATTTAAGTTGGCCGCTGAGAAGCATTATATTAAAATTAAAAAATTAATTTGGGAGGAACATTGGCACCGGCATTGGCGCCAGCGGGCTTAGACCCTTTTATGAACAAAATTCTATCTTTGTTTGATCCGGAGTTCGTCAAACAGCTATTTCAGGCAGAAATCTTACCCCTGTATCCCGAGTTTTCGGATATTGAGCGGGTGGAGGTAAGGCCCTATAAGAAAAATGTTTGGTCCGAAACCTATCATGTTGTTATCAGATTCAATGTCTATTTTTCCCGGCCCGGGATCCAGGCGGAAAAGCATCACATAATCTGCACCGCTCATAGTGATGAGCCCAGGGAGAACGCCTTTCAAGCTCTTAATTATCTTTGGTCGAAAGGCTTTGTCCAGGCTCCAATCGGCCTGCCTCGTCCGCTTTTCTATTCAGATCATTTTCGCGGCCTATTCTATGAATCATTGGCCGGGGAGAGCCTGCTCCACTATATTAAGCAGGCGGACAAAGAAGCTCTCAGACGCATTATAACAAAATCAGCTATTCTTTTTGCCAAGCTGCACCAGTTGCCGGCTGGCCCGGAAGCCGATTTTAATCCCGGCAACGCCCGGCTGGCCACTGTCGTGCCAGGTCGGGAGAAAACTTTAAAAGAGATGCATCGGCGCTATGATGGCCGGTATAATCAGGATTTCGAGGCGGTTTACAATCGCCTGAATGCGGTAGAGGAAAAATTCTTTTCTTCAAGCGCCACCCGTTGTCTCATCCATGGAGACGCTCATTCCGAGAATATCATTGAAACGGTCTCCGGAGGCATTGGCATGATAGATTTTACCGACATGTGCCTGGCAGATTTCGCCCGGGATATCGGTTCCTTTTTGCAACAGTTGGATTATCGGATAGAAGCTAGGATGGGGGAGCCTCGTTTATCCGAAGAACTCAGAGAATCTTTTCTCAAAACTTATTTTGACGTTTCCTCGTTTGTCTGGAGTCCGGATGTCAAGGAAAGAATAAATTTATATCAGTTTTGGGCTATGTTTAGAACAGCCATATTCCTTTTTCTTAAGCATGAAAGCGATCCGGCAGAGGCTTCTCGGCTGTTAGGCTTGATTAAGAATGGCCTGGGTATTTAGGCCCATATTTTTAGCTCTTTCCGCCCCTTGTGTTATACTATCAGTAGTTGGATATTCATCTAAAAGCTATGCCTCGAAGAAAAAAAAGCCGCAATCCGGTCGATTATATCGCCTTGCCTGATTTTGAGCTGGATGAGCGGGCTAAGCGCAGTATCGCCATTGTCTTATTGGCCGGCCTGGGCCTGTTAAGCTTGCTCGGCCTTTTTGATCTTTCCGGCCATTTCGGCGCTTTAATTTCCAAATGGCTGACCCTTATTTTTGGCTTCGGCAAATTCCTCGTGCCTCTGATATTTCTTTATTGGGCCTTGCTTTTAGCCAGGCAATCCAGGCGCCCTCTCCGCTTGACCGACTATTTTGGCCTGCTTGGACTTTTTATCGCCTATCAAACTCTTTTTCATTTTTTTATCAAGACAGAGAATGCGCGTCAGGCTATTTTATCGGGGCAGGGAGGCGGCTATGTCGGCTATTATCTCAGCCAGGCCGTAGCTTATCTTTTCGGTTTCTGGGGCGGGGTGGTTTTCCTGGCCGCCCTTCTGTTGGTCTCTCTCGTCTTGGTTTTTAACACATCTCTGTCCAAGATAATCGGTTCAGAAAGCTTTTTGGTTAGAGCTTTCCGTCCGTTGGCTTCATTTTTTCGCCTGCTTTTCAGCTCTTCGACTCGGGAAAACGAATCTGGGCAGCAGTTTGCTGTCCAGGCCAGGGAAGAGATATTAAACGCCTGGGAAGAAAAAGATTTGCCGGAAGTCGAAGCGGCGCCTGAGGCAGGGCCCGAAGAATCGGAAGCGCCTAGTGCCGCCAGCCGGCATCAGCACAAGCCCAAAGTTCAGGAAAAGATCGTCTGGCCCAAGCGCTCCGTTAAGATTGATTTGCCGCTCGAGCTTTTAAATGGCAAGTCCGGCAAGGCGATTGGCGGAGACACTGAAGCTAACGCCCTCCGGATTAAAAGCACCTTGGAAAAATTCGGCATTGAAGTGGAAATGGGAGAGACAAAAGTCGGTCCGACTGTGACTCAGTATACCTTCCGTCCGGCCGAAGGAGTTAAGCTGTCCCGCATCACTACGCTTAATAACGATCTTTCCTTAGCCCTGGCCGCCCATCCGATTAGGATTGAAGCCCCGATTCCCGGGAAATCTCTGGTCGGAGTCGAAGTGCCAAATAAAGCCAAGGCCATTGTCGGCCTGAAAGAAGTTTTGGAAGACTCCGCTTTCCGGGAAAGGAAAAATAACCTTTTTGTTGCCCTGGGAAAGGATGTGGCTGGCACAGTCTGGCTCTATGACCTAACTCGCATGCCTCATTTGCTTGTTGCCGGGGCTACCAATTCCGGCAAATCAGTCTGTCTCAATGCCGTCATTATCAGCCTGCTTTATCAAAACAACCCCGAAGATCTGCGCTTTATTATGGTTGATCCCAAGCGGGTCGAACTGCCCACTTATAACGGTATCCCCCATTTACTTACCCCGGTAATTACCGATGTCAACAAGACTATCAATGCTCTGCGCTGGTGTCTTAATGAAATGGAGCGCCGCTATGATCTCTTAAATAAGTCCGGCAAGCGCAACATCCAATCATATAATGCTTCAGCTCCCGAGAAGCTTCCCTATATCGTTTTCATTATTGATGAATTAGCCGACTTCATGATGACTAGCGGCAAGGATATGGAGGCGGCCATTATCCGCTTGGCTCAGATGTCCAGAGCTATCGGCATCCACCTAATCCTGGCTACCCAGCGGCCGAGCGTTGACGTCATCACCGGCCTTATCAAAGCCAATATTCCCACCCGCATCGCTTTCGCCACCGCCTCTTTGGTCGACTCCAAGACTATCTTGGATGCTTCCGGCGCCGAGAAGCTCTTGGGCCAGGGTGACATGCTTTTTATGACGGCAGAACTGGCTAAGCCCAAGCGTATCCAGGGGGCTTATTTAAGCGATAGCGAAATCAATGACGTCGTCAATTATATAAAAGAGAAGAGCGGCCCAGCCGAGTATCTGGAAGGAGTCACTGAAAGACAGAAGGTGGGCGGCAACGCCGGCGTTGGCCTAGACGGCAACCATGGCGATGAGGATGATTTATTCGAAGAGGCCAAAGAAATAATCATTAAGGCCGGCAAGGCTTCGACCTCCATGCTCCAGCGCCGCCTTTCTATCGGTTATGGAAGGGCGGCCAAGATCCTGGACATGCTCGAAGACGCCGGCATCATCGGCCCGGTCAACGGCGCCAAGCCACGCGATGTCTTAGTCAGCCGCGAGCAATATGCTGATTGGCGGTCAGGCGGGGTTAGCGCTATGCCGGCCCATGATCGTTTGTCCTCAGTAGCGCCTGACAATTATTTGGAGGATGAGGCTGATGATGAGGATGAAGATGGCGACAGCGGCTTGGCTTTTCAACCAGACCAGCAAACGTCTCCGGCGCCGGAGCTAGAGCTGAGCGAGGCGGAAGAAGAAGAGGTAATAGATGATGAGGATGAGATTTTAGAAGAAATCAGGGAAGAGGCAGAAACCGAAGAACCTGATTCAGCTGAGAAGCCAGCCAAGCGGAATCCCTTGGCAGATGACGATGAGATGTATTTTTCCCGTTAGGATATGTTAGAGCGTTTAAAAAGGATTATTCCTAATAAGTTATTCCTTGCCTTGCAGCCCGCTTACCATTTCTTAATGAGTTGGCTGTCGGCCTGCGCCTATGGCTTTCCTAGCCGTCGTTTGGTAGTCATCGGCGTAACTGGGACGGCCGGGAAAACCTCAACGGTCTATCTTATTGCCAAATCATTGCAAGCCGCCGGCTATCGAACTGGCTTTACTTCCACCTCTGTCCTTTCCGACGGCCGGCAGGAGATTTTAAACGACCGGAAAATGACCATGCCCGGCCGTTTTTTCATTTCCAGCTACCTCAAAAGGATGGTAAAAAACGGCTGCCGTTATGCGGTTTTGGAAACGACTTCCGAGGGCATCAGGCAGTTCCGGCACCGCTTCATCAACTATGATGTGCTGGTTTTCACCGGCCTCTATCCCGAACATATTG
>CAYSJT010000006.1:0-20494 GCA_964431625.1 uncultured Gammaproteobacteria bacterium
ACCCCGAGCTGTCCCGTTTGGATTATAAGCTTCGTTTCAACCGATCCCTGGAAAAATATATTGCCGGGCTGTCTAAGAAGAAACCGGTCGTTGTTACCGGAGATTTCAATGTCGCCCATCAGGAGATAGATCTGGCCCGGCCCAAGGAGAATGTCGGCAATCCTGGATTCACGGCTGAGGAGAGGCAATGGATGGACGGTTTCCTGGCTTCCGGTTTCATTGACACTTTTCGCTTCCTCAACGCTTCTAAAATTCAGTATTCCTGGTGGAGTTTCCGGGCCGGCGCCAGGGCTCGGAACGTTGGTTGGCGGATTGACTATTTCTGCGCATCGGCTAAACTGGGGAAGCGGCTCAAGCGAGCCTATATCTTAGACAAAGTCACCGGCTCGGACCATGCTCCGGTCGGCTTGGAAATATGATATGTACGACCATCGCCAGATAGACAAGAAGTGGCAGGAGAGCTGGGAGGCCTCAGGCCTCTATCGCTCCCAGGAAGACCAGGCTAAGCCCAAGTGCTATGTCCTGGACATGTTCCCTTATCCTTCCGGCACCGGCTTGCATGTCGGACACCCCAAGGGCTATATTGCTTCTGACATTTTCGCCCGTTTAAAAATGATGCAGGGCTACAGCGTCTTGCATCCGATGGGTTTTGACGCCTTCGGCTTGCCAGCTGAAAATTATGCTATTGCCAATAAGGTTCATCCCCGTCAGGCCGTGGCCGAAAATATCGCCACCTATAAAGCTCAGCTCAAAAAATTAGCTTTCTCCTATGATTGGAGCCGGGAAGTACAGACGACCGACCCGGAATATTATCGCTGGACCCAGTGGATATTCTTGCAGATGTATAAGCAGGGCCTGGCCTACGAATCTGACGAACCGATAAATTGGTGCCCTTCCTGCCGCACCGGCCTGGCTAACGAGGATTTGGAAGACGGGCGCTGCGAGCGTTGTGGCAGCGAAGTCGTCCAGAAGCCCCTGCGCCAATGGGTCTTGCGCATCACCGACTATGCCGAAAGGCTTCTGGAAGACTTGGACAAGCTAAGCGGCTGGGAAGAATCAATTAAGGAAATGCAGCGCAATTGGATCGGCCGCAGCCAGGGTACAGAGCTGGATTTTTCTGTCTCAGGCAGCGATGAAAAGATCAGAGTTTTCACTACTCGGCTGGATACCGTTTTCGGCTGCACCTATGTCGTCCTCGCCCCGGAGCATAAATTAGTCTCAAGCCTTAAGCCTCTAGCTAAGAATCAGGTTGCAATTGATGCTTATTTGGAGCAAGCCAGCCGCAAGACTAGTCTGGAGCGCGCTGACCTCAACAAAGAAAAGACCGGCATTGAGCTGGAAGGCATCCTGGCGATAAATCCTTTCAATCAGGAGGCGATCAAGGTTTTCATTGCCGACTATGTCCTGGCATCGTACGGCACCGGAGCGGTTATGGCCGTGCCGGCTCATGACGAGAGAGATTTTGAATTTGCCAAGCAGTACGGCTTGGAAATAAGGCACGTGGTGGAGCCGAAAGACAGTAAAGCGCCGCTTGACCTGCCATTTTGTTCTCTTGGCCGCCTCAAGGATTCAGGAGAGTTCAGCGGTCTTGAATCGACCGAGGCCATCGCCAAGATGTCCGCCTGGTTGGAAGAGAATAACTTAGGCAGGACGAAGGTTCATTATAAGCTAAAAGATTGGGTCTTTTCCCGCCAGCGCTATTGGGGCGAGCCGATCCCTCTGGTCCATTGCCCGAAGTGCGGCGTCGTCCCCTTGCCGGAAGACCAGTTGCCCCTTACTTTGCCGGAAGTTTCCAGCTATGAGCCGACCGGCACCGGCGAGTCGCCCTTGGCCGCGATTGAAGATTGGGTCAATACCACCTGTCCGGCCTGTGGGGGCCCGGCTAAGCGAGAAACCAATACCATGCCTCAATGGGCCGGTTCCTGCTGGTACTATCTCCGCTATATGGATCCGATAAATAGCCAGGCTTTGGTATCCCCAGACAAGGAGAAATATTGGTCCCCGGTCGATCTCTATGTCGGCGGAGCCGAGCACGCCACCCGCCATTTGATCTATGCCCGCTTCTGGCACAAGTTTTTATATGACATCAAGGTGGTCAGCCAGGCAGAACCGTTTCTGAGGCTGCAGCATGTGGGCCTGATTATGGGCGAAGATGGCCGCAAGATGTCCAAGCGCTGGGGCAACGTGGTCAATCCCGATGAGATGGTGGAACGCTTTGGCGCCGACGCCCTGCGCGTCTATACCATGTTCATGGGCCCCTTTGATCAGGCGGCCAATTGGAGTACGAGCGGATTGATCGGCTGCCGGAAGTTTTTAGATAAGGCGGCCAGGCTGTGCGAAACTAATGACGGGGCAGGGGATGACAAGATTCGCCGCCGGCTGCATAAGACAATAAAGAAGGTTGGGGAAGATATTGAAGCTTTCCGCTTCAATACAGCCGTTTCCGCTTTGATGATTTTGACCAATGAGATTTCAGACTATATTGCCAAAAATGGCCGCTGGCCGCTTGACAGGGAAGAAAGGGACAATTATCTTTTAATATTAGCCCCATTTGCCCCATATTTGGCTGAAGAGCTTTGGGAATCCAAAGGAAAAACTGCCAGTATTTTCCTAAGCGCCTGGCCAAAATTCAATCCAGAATTTATTCAAGATGAAATCTTTAATCTGGTCGTACAAGTAAACGGCAAGCTTCGGGCCAGCCTGCCGGCGCCGGCCGGCATTAGCGAAGATGAGGCTTTGGCCTTAGCCAGCCAAGATGAAGCAGTCAAGCGCCAGCTGGAAGGCAAGGCGATAAAGAAAAAGATTTTCGTGCCTGATAAGCTGCTCAACCTGGTCGTTGCCTAACAGCCGCCTTTTGGCGGCTGGATTTTTATAATCACCATGTCTGATTTGACTCCAAAAATAAAACAGATCTGCCGGCTTTTCCAGATAGAGCCCAGCCGCTCCAAAGGACAGAATTTTTTAGTCAGCGAAAAAGTCTATGACGACATCGTGTCCGCGGCCGATACAGGTCCGGAAGACATCATTCTAGAAGTCGGTCCGGGCTTGGGATTCCTGACGGCCAAGCTGGCTAAGTTGGCCAAGCAGGTCATAGCGATTGAGCTGGACGATAAGCTAGCTGATTATCTCCGCCTGGCGGTTGAAGAGGAGTCTGTTAAAAATGTCGAGATAATAAACGGCGATATTCTCAAGTTCGATTTCGCTAAATATTTTCAGGGCAGGGGATATAAAGTGGTGGCCAACTTGCCATATAATATCACTTCGCTGTGCCTGCGCCAATTTCTATCCTCGCCCCATCCTCCCCTGAGCCTGACGCTCATGCTGCAGAAGGAGGTGGCTGAGAGAATAGTTTCCCGGCCGCCGCAAATGAGCCTGCTCGCTCTCTCCGTCCAGTACTATGCCGAGGCTAAAATAGTCAGGCTGGTCAAAGCGGGCAGCTTTTGGCCAGAACCGAAGGTAGACAGCGCCGTTATTAGCTTAGTTTTGAAGCCGGCGCCATTGCCTCGTGAAGATGAAATTGCCTTTTTTCGCCTGGCCCGAGTCGGTTTCAGCGGCCGGCGGAAAATGCTGAAGAATAATTTGGCCTCCGGGTTCAAATGCCGGCCAGCAGAAGTAGCCGAAGCCTTGGAATCAGCCGGTTTAGGGCTGAAGCTTAGAGCCGAAGATCTTAGTTTGGAAAATTGGCTAAAATTATTTGCGAGCTTTCGGAGTTTTGTGGTATAATCTAGTTGCCAATTAGTTTGACTTATGCCATCTAACTACCAAGCAGACAGCGGTTCACGCCAGAGCTTGAGAAATCTGCCTCGGCCACAGAAGATCGCCGTTTCTTTTTTGGCTCTTTTCGCTATTTTCATAGTTGTTTTTTGGGTCGCTCAATTCCGTTCCCGTTTGCGCGGCCCTTTTGCTATTCCCGAGACTTCGGAAACGGAAATTGAAAATATTTTCAATCCCAGCCAGATGGATACCGACGGCGATGGTCTGAGCGATTATGATGAGTCCAGCCTCTATAATACCTCGCCCTACTTAGAAGATAGCGATAGCGACGGACTGAGCGACAAGCAGGAACTTGATGCCGGTTCAGATCCCAACTGCCCCCAAGGCAAGAACTGCGGTCTGGAAGCCCCGGTGAGCGTCGCCACCTCCAGCCTGGTTGAAGATGTAAATATTTTGCCCGACACATCTTCAGCCAGCAGTTCTGAGGAAGATGCCCTAAACGCTCTTTTAAGCGGCCAGATAGATGCCGCCAGCCTGCGGCAATTCCTCATTGATAGCGGCGCTGACAAGGAGATGCTGGACAAAATCAGCGACGAAGAACTGATGCAGAGCTACCAACAAGCCTTAATCGATCAAAATAGTCAATAAAATGGAAAAGCCAATCATTTCCAGGAGAGCCCGTTTTTTCCTGGCCGCCAAGAAGCTGGCCGTCGTCTTTTTGCTTTTTTCCACTATCGCTTTCCTTCTGGCCGCCCCGAGCCATCAGGCGCAGGCGCAGATTCCGGTGACTGATGCCATTGCCAATGCTTGGGATGTCCAGGATACTCTCTGGACTAGAATAAAGGCAGTCTTAAAGATTCTCTGGCAGAAAGCCGGCTCATTAGCTTTCCAGCGCACCCTGAGCTCGGCCCTCAATAAAATAGCCTATGACACGGCTAACTACATCGGCTCTGGCGGCGAAGGCCAGCAGCCACTTTTTGTAACCAAGGACTGGGGCCAGTATTTGGCCCAGATAGGCGATGAGGCGGCCGGGGAGTTTTTAGAGAACTTTACGACTAATCTCAATAAGCCCTATTCGGCTGATTGTCAAAAAAAGTTGGATGAATGTAACGAAGCGTGCGCTAAAATGTATGAGGAATGTATAAGTCAAAATGATGGCGCCACTTGTATGACCTCACTGTGCCATAACGCTTGTCGGGATAGTGCATTAGAATGCGAAAAAACCTCAAATCCCACTGCCTCCAATTCCGCCCTTTACACATATTCCCCATCTTTCAATGTTTGCCAGCCCTCATCGATTGAGGCCAAGCTCAAGATCTCTTTGGGATTGGCCGAACAGAGCCGGCCGCAGGGGCCGAATTGTACGGCCTCCGACATGGTTAGGAACTGGGGTGATGCCTATGAGAAGAAATTGGCTGACTGGCAGAATCCGAACTTCATTGATACCTTTGTCAATATTTTTGACCCCCGCTCCAATGATCTCGGCATATATCTCATGGCTCGGACCGATCTTTCCAGCAAGGCGGTGGTCGATACTAAGAACACCGAAAATAGCTTGATCTCCCTCCAGGGCTGGATAGAAGAAAGAGATATCGCCGGCAATTTAATTAGTACGCCTAACAAGGCTAAGACGAGTTTAGAGGCTGCGGAAGCCCAGCAGTCAGCTAATTTTGGCAAGGTGACGGGCGATATTTTAGTTGACACAGCTAATGTCTTTTTAAACCAGCTTTTCGTATCCACTTTTGATAATTTAACTAAGCGCCTGGCCCAGAAGACCGGCGAGCTTTCCAGCGGCGGCTCATCCGATTCCGGATACGAGAGCGATCCGAGCGTCGTCTATGGTGAAGCCTCGGTCAAGGAGGTGACCTCCAAGCTGATCAAGCCGAATTTCACTGTCCGGACGGATTATAATATATTGTCGGACTTGGCTATTTGCCTTGATCCCCGAAATCCCGGTCCGACCAACTGCGTCATCGATGACCAATTCATGCAGGGAATCAGCGAGAAGAAAACCGTGGCCGAAGCCCTGGAGAGCGGCTATCTCCACGGCAGCTGGCAGATGACGGCCGATACTCGGGATAACAGTTATTCTCTGCGCAACATTTCAATTTTGCGGAAATATCGCATTTTGCCGGTCGGCTGGGAGGAAGCGGCTAGCCGGGCCTCTTCTCTTAACAAGCAGGCTACCCTATCCGACCTGGTGGCGTGCTTTAGCCAGGACGATCAATATAATCAGTTCAGCGCCAATTTTAATGTCAATGACCAGGCCTGGTGTACGGGGCTGGTTGACCCTAATTGGGTGTTAAAAGCGCCGCTTAATTACTGCAAGAAGGAGGGGATCGGCGCCCAAGTTTTAAATCAATCTATCATTCCCGGCACGCCGGCCATGGCGGGGTATGACAGGACGCTGAGCACTCTGTCTCTCACCCGGGCCGAAGAATATTGCGCCGACGAGCAGAGCTGTATCAAGGAAAAGGCAGACGGCAGCTGCGATGTCTATGGCTATTGCTTAGACGAAGAGCGTATTTGGAATTTCGGTCAGGACTCCTGCCAGGCGATAAACAACACTTGCCAGACTTTCACCGGCGCAGGCAAGACCGTTTCTTATTTAGAAAATACCCTTGATTATAGCGGTTGCGATGCTAACAGCGCCGGTTGCCGCCAGTATTCATTAAACGGTGCATATGATGTTGATTCCGGGATTGTTTCCTGGAACCAGTCGCCCTCGGCCTATTTCAACCGCAATCTGGCCAAGTGCGATAGCGGCGCCGAGGGCTGTACCGAGCTGCTTCGCGTCAAGCCGGCCTGGGGAGCGAATCTGGTGATGAATTCCGATTTTGGCAGCGATAATGTGGGTGATACGGATTCCGGCTGGGACTTATTCAACGATTATTGGCCATATTGGTCTTCCCCGAATACGAATAATAGCAGCCGCCGCCTGACAATAGTGGAGTCCAGCGAGGAGCCGGGCGGCAACAGCGGCAAGGCCTTGAAGCTGGAAGTCGTGGGCCAATCCGGCGAAGAGATCGCCCTGGGATTATTTTCCAGCAACGACCATCCGCTTTTGCCTGATAACTTCCAGATCATGCCCGGCCAGGCCTATACGGTGAGCGCCGACGTCCTTTTGGCTGAAGGAGAAAAGCTGCATCTGGTCGCCGGCGGCGACTATCAGGTCTACAAGCAAATCCAGGATAAGAACTCTTGGATCCATATGAGCGTTACCCGCCAGCCGTCCCAGGTCAGCAGCGACGCGGATTTCTCCGTTACCGCCTACGGACTGGAAGGCGAGATCGTTTTCTATGTCAAGAACCTCAAGTTTGAAATCACCGGCTGGGACACCGGCTATAATTACTACGGCGCCTTCAAGACCTATGAGAAGCTCCTGCCGCCATATTTAGAAACCGCCTGCTATGTCGATGCGACCAGCGCGACCAAGGACTACCGCCTCAAGGACGACGCGCCCCAGGTCTGTCGCGATTTCGTCCGGTACTGCAATCGGGATGAGGTCGGCTGCGAGCTTTATACCAACATCGAAGATGGCTTTGAGGTGCCCGCCCAGGTGGCCAACAGCGATTATTGCCCGGGAGAATGCCTCGGCTATGACGTCTATGTTTCCCGTCTGACTAATTTCAATTCCCCTCAGGCCGAGAACCTTATTCCCGATACGGCCAAGTCTTGCAGTGTTCAGGCTGCCGGTTGCAATGAATTCACTAATTTGGACAAGCTGGCCCAGGGCGGGGAGGCTAGGGAGTATTACACCTATCTCAAGCAATGCGTCAAGCCGAGCCAGGCGACCTGTTCCAGCTATTATTCCTGGGAGGGCACCGGTACCGGCTACCAGCTCAAGGCCTATAGCCTCAAGCAAAGCCAAAACGGCAGTCCGGCGGTCACCTCTGATGACAGTGAGCTTTGTAACGCCGAGATATATAATTTGCCGATTAGCGATCCGGAATATAATTCCGATTGTCGCGAGTTTTACGATGTCGACGGCCACGTCTTCTATCATCTTCTGGAGCGGACCATTACCTGCTCGGACAACTGCCATCCCTATCGTCTGAGCGAAAATAATTTCGATGCCGCCTTAGATGAAGACGAGTGTTCCGGCCCGGACAAGCATTGGGACGGAAATGCCAACGGCTGCGTGGTCTGCTTAAACGGGGGCCTGTGGAGCGATGAGCACGGCGCCTGCCTCTATCAAGCGGTTCCGGAAGAAGGCCGGACTTGCCAGGCGGCCGAGGTCGGCTGCCGGGAATACAATGGCAACAACGGTAACAATGTTGTCCGTTTATTCAGCTATAACTTCGAATCCGGTCTGTCCGGGTGGTTTTCCAACTGTGTTAATGGCGTCAGCATAAGTACTATCGCTAACAGCCAGGATGGTCATTCCTTATTCTATAATGACAACACCGTGGCCACCTGCGCCGCCGTCGGTGACGATGGCGGCGGCAATGCGGTGTCCCGCCGCAGCCTAATAGAGAAGCTGCTGGCTGCTGGTCAGACGGCCGCCCAGCTCAAGGTAGGAAGATTGAAGTCAGGCTCGGCCTATACTATCAAGTTCTTAGCCCGGTCAGCCAATGACGCCAACCTTTCCATTTATTTCCTCAATACCGATACCGGAGAAGAGGATAGCTTCCAGCCTTTAAAGGTCTATGGCGGAAACCAATGGGGAGTCTATCAAACAAATTTAGAAAATCTTTCTCAGGGCATCGGAGACAATCAGCTGCTCATTATTAGAGCGGATGAAGATTTCTATTTTGACGATATCGTTTTGACTGAGATTTCCGACCGCTATTATCTCATCAAAGGCTCGAGCCAAATTCCCGACATCTGCTCTTATGACATGTTTGATAACTACCAGGGCCCGGACTACAATCTCGGCTGCTCCCAATACCTTGATCGGAGCAACACCAAGCATAATTTGCGCCAGTTCAGCCGCGTTTGCAGCGAGGATTCTGTCGGCTGCGAACAGATGATCGCTACCGGTAACTATTCCTCATATCAGCCGGGCATCTGGGGCGACGAGAATGATAACGGCCAGTGCGATGCCGGAGAGACTGATTGTATTTCAGTGCCGGGGGACAGAGCAATTTATGCCGTTTATGACCCTGAAAAGGTCTGCAATTCGGCCGATCTGGGCTGCAGCCGCTTGGGCCAGGCCATAGGCAGCGGCAACAATACCGTTTGGAGCGACCTTTATCGCGAGAACAATCCAAACCAATATGAGCAGATCCTTTGCGGCCCCTCTAGCGTCGGCTGCGAGGCCTGGCAGGATAAGGCTGGCGGTTTGAATTATTTCCGCGACCCGGGAGACAATGCCTGCTCCTATCGCGCCAGCCAGGATCCGACCGTACCCGGCAAGGCCTGGTACAAGATACCGGTCAAGCGCTGCGATACTAACGCTAATGGAGAAATAGATTCCAGCGAAGCGGCCGGGCCGGTTTGCGGCCAGGATGCCGATTGCGGCGCCGGCGCTACCTGTATAGTTGATAATAATGATTACCCTTGCTCAGTTTCGTATTTCAAGACTTTCGGCTTGGGTGGGCAGGGTGCCCAGGTAGCGGTGCCAGATGGCAACGCCGGGCTTTGCGAGGCCAAGGAATCGGGCTGCAGCGAATATATCGATCCGGTGAGCCGCTTTGTCCCTAATTTGGTGGCCAATCCGAGCTACCAAACAAGCGCTAACGGCGATATTGAGGGCTGGGAGAACGGCAGTCAGATAATTGCTTTGGAAGCCAATAAATTATACATTTTCGGGACTGATTCAAGCTCAGGCAACAATGTCGGGGAAGTGAGGTTAAAATTGAAGATGAACGGCGGGCTCAAGCCGCTTTTATCGGACAATGCCCTGGGCACAACCACTAGCGCCTTTATAATCCCGACCGGTCCCAATCAAAAAATAATCTTCTATAACCTAAGCGCCAATACGGCCGAATTATCCGGCGGCGCGAGCAGCAAGACCATCACGGTCAAGCCGGCGGCCATTGAATACCAGCTGGAGAGCAATGTGGACAAGAAGAGCTGCAACGGCCTGGTGAATTTTGACAACGGCTGCGTTTTATTCAACGAGCGCAGCATCGCCGGCAGCCTGGGGTATAATTCCCTAACTGGCGGTTGGGATGCCTATGCCACCGAAGACGGCCAGGCGCCGGTAGTCTGCTCCAGCAGCCAGACCGGCTCCTGTACGGCCAACACCCTTCTCAAAGTCAGGCCGGACCGTGTCTGCGGCCGCTGGCTGGATTGCATTACCTATGTTGACGATCCGGAAACCGGAGAGAGGACTTGTTATGCGGTGGGCGAATGCGACCGCCTGGACGACAAGGGCGAATGCGCCAACTTCGTAGCTTCGGCTTCTGGCACCAATATCTTTGACCCGGTTGACAAGAATGCGGTTGGCTATACGATTCTCAATAAGTACCAGGTGGCCAATATGCAGGAAGTCGGCTTCAATTCCGACGTCCATTATGATTTTGAGGACAGCGTCCCCACCCTCAGTTGTATCCGGGCCGATGGCGGCCAGTGCAGTTTTGTCAAAAATATCGCCGCCGACATTCTAGTTCGGGAGCCGGCCAACGCCCCGACCGATTATCCGGCCCATGGCAAGAACTACTTGAAGATAAATGCCGCCTATCTCATCTCGCCCCAGGCGGCCGGGAGCAAGGTCGGCCTGCTCAAGGGCAAGGAGTATTTTATAAACTACCTAATTAATACTAAAGATAGCGGACTTGGCGCAAAAATGATACTCAGATTTTTCAGCTCAGCCACTGCTACCGCTCCCTCAAGTGTCGTGGTTTTTGAAGATAGCGCCAACCAGGGCTGGCAGAGGGTAGTGCATAGTTTTGTGGCTACATCATCCGCTCCTTTCATTCAAATTCAAGCTGGGGCTGATGAACCCAAGGAATCGGGCTATGTCTATTTCGATGATATCAATATCGAGCCGGTCCTTTATTTGGGAGAAGACGAGTCTGGCAATGACCAATATGCCACCCGGGAATGCCGCCTCTATCCCGCTTCTGACAGCCTGACCTGTTCCAGCAAGAATGACAATGTGGTCAGCGACGGCCTGGAAGGCTATTGTTTGGAGCATGACCCCAATAATCCAGGCGTCTGCCTGCTCTGGTACCCGACTGATTGGATAAGCGCCTCGGCCAACAGCCGTAGCGCCCTAGGATATCAGGGCAAGTTCCCGCTTAACTATTGCACTGAATTGGACGGCAATTTCGATGTGGTGGAGAAGAGGATAATGAACAAGTTTTGGGATGGGCATGAAGGGCAAGATCCTATTCCAGATTCACAGCAAAAGGACTGCAATCAATTCGCGGCTTACGGGATACAATCCCAAGGCGATTGCAAGTGCGCGACTTCAACTCCGCAAACTGTTGAGTTTTGTCAGTTTCCAGAATATATTGTTATGGACGCTGAGCAAGACACGGGCCACGGAGCCTTGCATCGCACCTATTGCGTGCCTAATGCCGCCCTACTTACAGTAAAAACTCAGAAGACATATAGTGCTGGTGAGGACAGTGATTGTCAGATAACCTATTACGAGGGCTGGGGGTTATATAATGGGTTGGATTATAAGCCATATAGCCAAAATTGTTATGATACCACGCCATCGGTCGATTGCGTTGTTTTAGACGAATCAAAAAACGCAACCCCGCCACTTAAGGTCTACAGTTATGATAACCCGGCAACTGATGAGGAAGACCTCCTAAATGCTTACGGTCAAGATCAAGACAATAATTTCCGGTTGACTTGCAACCGCTTTACTCAGGTGGTAGGTAATAATGGAGAGAATAAAGCCTGGGCAGATCGGGTCGGGCCTAACTCAATATTTCCTACTTCTACTCCGCCTTATTTCACAACTGGCGTCGAGCCAGCCGGCGTCCCTTATAAGGGGGCTCCGTATAATCTATCCCGCTATGGTCGCAATCGCGAGGACGTTCCTTTCGGAGCCGCTGTCTGGCCGGATGATTATGACCTGTTAAATAGTCAGCCCATTTCTTTCCGCAGCCAGTATTCAGAGAAGAATAACGAGGAAATATTTGCTGGCCGGCCGTTTAGCTGCGACGACGGTCAAAACCGAACGGGGTGCGATCATATCGGTTATTGCAGCCTCAATCCTAATGTGTTTTGTTTATCCGAATATCAGCCCGACATTGATAATGCGGCCAGTGGCACTAAATTCATCTTGGGCAACAAGACATGCTCTGAAGGTGGCTATGGAAGCTGCGTCCCGCTTTGGGGCGAGGCCTTCTTAGGCCATACCAGTGCCGATGACTATAAGAATATATTAAGGAATCTCTTTATTAAGTCATATAACAGCTTTAGCTATAATATAGATCAGCAAGCTTATGTACCTGACGTTAGCGGATATTATGCGGACTATAGCCTGATTCCCGTAACTTCGCCTTTCAAGCAACCCTGCGCCAGCGATAGTTTGCGGCTCAATAACAATCTTACTTCCTTCTGCGCTATCTGGCCGAAAGTTGAGAATCTTGGTCTTAGCTATAATGGAGTGCCTGTTTTAGGGCCGCCATTTAACATCCAGCAGAAGGGCGTATACAAGTTATCATTTACTACTATAGTTGATAAGGAGCAGCAGCCACTTAAGGAAATCAGGATAGACTGGGGGGACGGATCAGTTCAGGTTATAACCGGTCAGGACCATCGCCCCTCAGAGAGCAGCCCTCACATTTTCTACCATTACTACAAGCAGGCGAATCAGAGCTTGGCCATTAATGTCAATATTTATGACAATTGGGGCTTTTATTCCTCTTACATTGAAACCACGGAAGGCAATGGCGTCTGCATGCCACCGATAGATTAATTTTTAGCTTACATTGGCCAATACTTGACAAAAAAAGATAATTAGTGTATATTAAAGGCAATAAAAACTTTTACAACAAAACAACAAATACGATAAGCCATGAAACAAATTGTAGTAATTCTGATTCTCGCTGTGCTGGCCATGAGCGCCTGCACCAAGGACAACACTGTCCCTGAAGATCCCGATGGCCACATTATCAATCCGCCGCCGCCAGCTAAAGAAGTGGTCTTCACCTTATCAGTGGAGAACCTTTCGCCTTTTGAAGGCTGTTGCACTGATGTCCAGATTTTTCTGGGCGACAGCATTTTCCCATTTCTCAATCTGAACAATGTTCATGTTGAGGACATGGAAAAAAAAATTACTGGTACGGAAGCGGAGAACATCAGCGGCAAGACTTGCCGCGTTGAGGTTACCGCCACCCTGGCAATCGAAGGCTTGGCCATAGACGGTAAGCCCGATCCCGACAATTTCGCCATTATCCCCACCATTGGAGATACGGTGAAGCTAGCCATAAAGGTCACCGAATAAACCAGACTTCTCCTGGCTTATCGTAACCCCAAATAACCCCAGCTTCGTTCCATCCGCTCAAAGAGCGCGATAGACAGGGAAGCCGGGGTTTTTTCTTTGCCTTTTCCCGCCTTTTATTGTACAATATAATCAGGACGGAGCTGTTAAAATTGCTAAGGATAGGGTATAATTAGCTTAGAGATAACTCTTTCTAAATTCCTATGTCCGTAGACAGCCAGCTCCTAAATCGCAATAATCAGCCGAACCAAGCTCAAGCCGGGAGCAGCGCCGACAGAGCGGCTCAGCTTAGGGAAGAGAAGCGGCAGGGAGCAGCCGGAGCTGATGCGGAATCAGAGGATGCGGGCGGCGGCTTGCGTGAACAATTAGCCGGCAAGCGCAAGAAAGGCAAGGGCTTGAAAGAAAAAGCCATGGAGCAAGTGGCGGCTCCGGTCAATAAAGCCACATCCAAGTTGTTAAAGTCGTCATGGGAGAATTTGATAGACAGCTTCGGCGCTACTTTGATTTGGATTAATATTCATGTTTTCCTGAAAATGGTGTTTGGCGAAAAGTTCTTCTGCAAGCTGGGGATGGAGTGGATAGACGATAATATTAAGAAGACCAGCCCACAATTAGCCGAGAAAGCCGGACAGAAGATTGGCTTAGTGGAAAAAGCCGGCTTGGCTCTTCTTGATCTAATCCTTTTATTCATCCTCTTGGCAGCCTTCGCCCTCCTTTACTGGTTGTTTGATACCCTTTTCATCAAAGCTTATATTTTCATAATTGATCTCTTTTCTTAAAACAATGACTCGGATCAGCCTGAAACGAAAAGCGCGTTTCGTTTGGCCGCTTCTTCTGGCCGCCGGCTTATTTTTGTTAACTCCGAATTTAGCCTCGGCCAGTTTCGCCGAAAATATCGGCAATTTTTTAGGTAGCATCATCGGCTTGCTCATCGGCGCTGTCGGCATCATTCTCAGCCTGGTCGTCAAGGTTTTGGTCATGGTGGCCCAATGGGACAACTTCATCAAAGCCGCTCCGGTAGTATATGGCTGGGTGGTGGTGCGCGATATCTGCAACATGTTCTTTGTCGTCATTTTGCTCGTCATCGCGATTGCCACCATTCTGCGCCTGGAGAACTACAGCTACAAGAAATGGCTGCCCAAGCTGATCCTAATGGCCATTCTGATTAATTTTTCCAAAACCATTTGCGGCCTGCTCATTGATATCGCCCAGGTGGCCATGCTCACCTTCGTCAACGCCTTTAAGAACGTGGCCGCCGGCAACATCGTTGACATGATGGGGCTGCAAGATATAGTCACTCTAGCGGAGAATAGTGATGATGTCGGTTTTTGGGCCATCGTCGGCTCTTATATACTCGGCCTCATCTATATCGTTATTGCCCTGATTATCATCACCGCCATGCTGGCCATGCTGGTAATGCGCATCGTGATGATTTGGATTTATGTCGTCCTTTCTCCGCTCGCCTATCTCCTCTCCGCTTTTCCTGGCGGCTCCAAGTACGCTTCCCAGTGGTGGAGCGAATTTACCAAAAATCTCATTGTCGGCCCGGTCCTGGCTTTTTTCATCTGGCTATCTTTCGTTTCAGTCCAGGGAGTGACCACTAATTTGCCGGCTTCAGACACTTCCTTGCAGCAGGATATGGCCAGCTCTGGCTCTTTTGGCACCCAAGTCTCCAGCGCAGCCGCGACAAAAGCGGCCACTCCTGATGTCTTCATTAAGTTCATCATCTCCATCGGCATGCTCCTGGGCGGCATGCAAGTCACCCAGTCCATTGGCGGAGCCGCCGCCGGAGTAGCCGGGAATGTCGCTTCCAAGGGCAAGAAGCTGGCGATTGGCGCAGCCGCCGGAGCGGCCCTTTTCGCCGCCCGCGGCACCGGTCGGACCCTAAAAAACTGGGGCGGAGATATCGTGGACAAGCTGAGCCTCAAGACCGGAGTCGATTTGAACTTAGCTTCGGGGTATAAGCGGTACCGAGAAGCGGTCAAGCAGCGCCGCGATGACCGCAAGCTGGAAATCCGCGGTCGCGTCCTAGAGCAGGCCGAACAGGGCAAGACCTGGGTGGGCCGCAAAGCCGCCCTCTTCTCCACTGGCGATGTCGCCTATGACAACTGGAAGGAGCACAATTTCTTCCGGGGCGGCAGCAAGGTACCGGCGCAGAGGATAAGCCAATCGGAGGCGAGGATTGGCGAGCTGCAGGAGGAGAGATCGCAAGTGCTAGGCAATTTAGGCGAACATATAGATAATACTGAGAAATTGCGCCAGGCCAGAGGAGACAGGGCTGATATGATGCGTCGGCGCATAGCTACTCAGGACACGCTCCGCGACCTGACCGCTAAGGAAAGAGCTGGTACCATCACTGAAGATGAAAAGGAAACTCTGGCCGCCAAGAAGAAAGAAATGCCGGAACTGGAACGCGGCATCGCCGCCAAAGAGGCGGAGATTTCCCGGTTGTCTTCCAAGCGCTATGACGAAGATAAGGCCAGATCTTTGGACGAGGGTATAAAGAAGGAACAGGATAATATTGATAAGAATAAGAAGCGGATTGATGAACGGTCACTGGTCAGTATGACCGGCGCCCGCATCGCTTCCCAGGCTAGCGTTGAATCGGAGCAGGGCAAGATTATCGCTCACATCAATAATGCCGACGAACTCGTCCGTATTATGCGAGAAGGCATCCGAACCGGTCAACAGGGGTTGGTCTCAGCCGCCTGGAAGAAGCTGGCCCGGACCGGAAATTACAACGAATTTAACAAGGACATCGGCGTCGGCACTGGCTGGAAGGGAATGCTTGATGCGTCCGATTTCTTAATTAAAGAAGGTGGTTTTGATACCCAGACAGCCAGAGGCTTGGTGGCGGAAGTCGGCGAGCTAGCCAAGAGTTCATCTCTTCACATGGAGGCCTTTGGTACTATGAAGATGGATAAAGCCGGCAATTGGGAGCCGACTACCGAGTTGGAACATGATTCTGCGGTTTTAGCCGAAAAGACCAAGGTCCAGTCACAGAAGTTCTGTCGCGATGCCAACCGTTTGGCCACCGGATATTATGATGGCCCGATTCACGATGAAGCCCATTGGCGGCCGAGTAATTCCACCGTCGCCCTGTATGCCTCCAAGGATGCTCAATACGCCGATGATTTGAAAAAGACTGGTAATCCGAGCCAAATATATTTCATGGGTTCTAATCCTATATATCTTGAGATGTTGGAGAATAACGGCGCATCCAATGTAGCTGAGGTTATCAGAGAATTTATGGATAAGGCACATGGCCAGACCGTTACTAACTACGAAGAAGCGATAAAGAGGGCAATGGCCGCCAGAGAATCGTATGGAGTTAGATAGATACCAACAAATCAGCCAGCTGGCCGAGGAGTTCATAAAATATAACGAGCTCAACGGCGCCTTTCGCTTGTATGAAGAGCTCGGTAAGCTGATAGACAGCTTGCCGGCCAAGCATCCCAATCTGGACAAATATCGGCGGATACAGAAGCGATTAAAGGCTTTTGCTATTTCTTTCTTCGAGGAAGATGATTATTTTGACCTGATCAAGAACGACTTTGAATATATCTTTGATTTGCCGGACTATGATTTTTGGGAGAGAGTGAAGCTGCTCCTCATGCTCACCCCGAACTTTGAAGCCAGGGATAAGCTCAAAGCCAGGTTCCGCCAGGCGCTGGGCGATTGCCGCCGGCCTCTCTTGGCTAATGGGGCAAAAGGCGATATGCCGAAAGCGGTCGGCGATTGGATTAAAGATTTTGTTATCCATCTGGGTCCGGGCAAGATAGACCCAGTTAAGAAGCAGGAGTATCTGGCCAGCGGTTTCCCTAAACAGCTTGATGCCGATGGCCGGGTTAGGGTGCGCCGCCTGCTTGACCTGTATGAGAAGCTTAACCTTTCATCCCTGGCAAAAGACGGCATGGAAAACAGCGTGCCGATGCAGATAGACGAGGACTTTTTCGTTCTCGACCAAGGCTCGGTCCAGGAACTCGGCAACGATATGAAGGCGGTCAAATCGGTCAAGGGCCAAGCCGCTCCGCTGGCCGACGTTTTATCTGACAAGCCGGCAGCATCCGTCCCGGAGAACCCCAGCCTGTCGCCGCTCCAAATGCTTGAAGAAGAAATTAAGAAATATCCGCCGTCCAGTTTGGAATACAAAGCCATCAGCCAGGAAATAATGAGGTTCCAGAAAGCGGCCGCCAGGAAAAATGCCCAGAAACAATAAGCGCCAAATTGCGGTTTCCGGCTCCCTGGCTTATGACAGGATAATGAATTTCCCCGGCCGCTTCCAGGACCACATCTTGCCCGGGAAGATCCATAGCCTCAGTCTGAGTTTTACCCTTGACCGCGAACGCTTGAGCTTCGGGGGTACGGCCGGAAACATCGCCTATAATCTCGCTCTCTTAGGAGAAAAACCAACTATCCTTTCGGTAGTTGGTTCTGATTTTCTGCCGTATAAGCGGCATTTGCTCCAAGCCGGCTGCAATCTCAAGCATCTGCGGGAAGACCGCCTTGGCCTGACCGCTGCCGCCTATGTCATCACTGATTCCCAAGATAATCAATTGGCCGCTTTCCGGCCCGGCCCGGTTTTTGCCGGCTATGCCAAGCAGGCAGTCGTATCTCTAAAGCAAGCGTCTCTGGCCATAGTCGCCGCCGAAGCTAAAGGGGTGATGCTGGAATATTGCCGGTTATATCAGAAAGAGCGCTGGCCTTTCATCTTTGACCCCGGCCAAGCCTTGCCGCTTTTTTCTGCCGGCGAATTGCTTCAGGCTATCAGGGGAGCCAAGGTTTTGATTGGCAATGATTACGAGATTGCCCTTATCGGCAAGGTTTTAGGCTTAAATCAAAAAGAGCTAGCCAGGTTGGTAGATATCCTAGTGATTACCAAAGGCGCCAAAGGATCGGAGCTAATCCAGGGCAGGGAAAAAGTCAGGGTAGAAGCCGCCAAGCCGAAGAATGCGTCCGATCCCACCGGTGCCGGCGACGCTTATCGAGCCGGCTTGATAAAAGGGATGCTTAGCGGCTATAATCTAAGAACCTGCGGCCGCCTGGCCGGACTGGTCGCCGCCTATACCGTCGAGCGCTTCGGCACCCAGACCCACCATTTTAGCCCGTCACAATTAGAGAAAAGATATTACTCTAATTTTAGAGAAAAAATAAAGATAAGTTAATATGAAATACCAAGTCAAGGATTTGAAATTAGCCGCCACAGGCGCCAAACGTTTGGTTTGGGCCGGGCGCGACATGCCGGTGCTCCAGGCGATAAAGGCTGATTTGTCTAAGACCAAGCCGTTTGCTCGCAAACGCATTTCCGCCTGCATGCATGTGACGGCCGAGACCGGGAACTTAATGCTAGCCCTTCAGGCCGGCGGCGCCGATATCTGTCTGGTCGCTTCCAATCCGCTTTCCACTCAAGATGATATCGCCGCTACTCTAGTCAAGCATCACGGGATAAGAGTATTGGCTGAGAGGGGAGAGAAGCGGACCCAGTATTTCCGCCATCTGGAAGAAGCCCTGCGCCACAAGCCGCAGATAACTATGGATGACGGCGCCGACCTCATCTCCTTGCTGCACAACAAGTACCAGAAGCAGGCCAAGGATATCTTGGGCAGCTTGGAAGAAACTACGACCGGAGTTATCCGCCTGCGCGCCCTGGCTCGGGAAAAGAAATTACTCCTGCCGGTGGTGGCGGTAAACGACGCTAAGACCAAGAATCTGTTTGACAACCGCTACGGTACCGGACAATCCACCTTGGATGGCATAATCCGGGCGACCGATGCCCTCATTGCCGGCCAGACCGTGGTCGTTGCCGGCTATGGCTGGTGCGGCCGTGGTTTTGCCCTGCGGGCCAGGGGCCTGGGGGCTAAGGTGGTGGTGACTGAAGTCGACGAGATCAAGGCCCTGGAAGCGGCTATGGACGGGTTCTCCGTCATGCCGATGAAGGAGGCGGCGAGAATCGGCGTTATCTTCTGCACGCTCACCGGCGATATCAAGGTTCTGGACGCGCCCCATTTCAGGCTGATGAAGGATGGCGCCATTATTTGCAATTCCGGGCACTTTGACGTGGAAATAAATATTCCGGCTCTGCAGAAGCTGGCCAGCCGAGTAGTGCGCGAGGTCCGGCCGCAGGTAGACGAATATCAGCTCGGCCGCAAGCGTTTATATCTCCTGGCTCAGGGTAGGCTAATCAACCTGGCTGCGGCCGAAGGCCATCCGGCCAGCGTCATGGACATGAGCTTTTCCACCCAGGCTCTGGCCGCCCAGTACGTGGCCACGCAGTCTAAGCGCCTGGAAGCCAGAGTGCACGAAGTGCCGGAAGCCATAGAGAAGAAGGTGGCTTCCTTGAAGCTCAAGGCTTTGGGGATAGGGATTGACCGGCTCAGCCCGGAGCAAGCCGCCTATCTCAAGTCCTGGGAGCTGGGGACTTAGAAATTTAATACCGTTACCCGAACGGATAAAAAATATGGATATCAAGCTAATCACTTCCGAATCGGTCACCGAAGGCCACCCAGACAAGATTTGTGATCAGATAAGCGACGGTCTTTTAGATGAGATGCTAAAAAAAGACCCGGATAGCCGGGCAGCCATAGAATGCCTAGCCACCAACGGCCTGATAGTCGTGGGCGGCGAAGCCAGGACCAAGCATTATATTGAAGTTGATGCCACGGTTCGGCACATTCTCAAGCAGATAGGCTACGACGGGCCTGATGCCGGATTTGATTGCGACAGCGTCGGCATCGTCTCCGCCCTTCACGCTCAGAGCGATGAGATCGCCCAGGGCGTTGACCAGGGCCGGGGCGAGAGGAAGGAGCAGGGAGCCGGCGACCAGGGCCTGATGTATGGCTTTGCCAGCAATGAGACGAAAGAGCTAATGCCTTTGCCGATAGTTCTGGCCCATAAGCTGGCTAGCAAGCTGGCTGAACTGAGGAAGAAGAAGGTCCTGCCTTATCTCAAGCCAGATGGCAAGAGCCAAGTGACGGTAGAATACCATAACGGTCGGGCTAAGCGGGTGGAAACTGTAGTTATCGCCGCCTGCCATAGCGACAAGGTCAAATTAGCCAAGGTGCGGGCGGATATATTAGAGAAAGTGATCAAGCCGGTCTTGGGCAAACTTTTGGATAAGAAGACCAAGGTGTTTATCAATGCTACCGGTGCCTTTACCTTCGGCGGCCCCGGGGCCGATACCGGCCTTACCGGCCGCAAGATAATCGTTGACACCTATGGCGGCCTGGCCCGTCACGGCGGCGGCTGTTTTTCTGGCAAAGACGCTTCCAAGGTAGATCGCAGCGGCGCCTACATGGCCCGCTATGCGGCCAAAAACATCGTTGCTGCCGGCCTGGCCGATATCTGCGAACTCCAGGTCGCCTATGCCATCGGCGTTGCCCGTCCGGTCGGGCTCTATATCAATACCCAGGGCACGGCCAAGTACAAGGA
>CAYSJT010000007.1:0-18561 GCA_964431625.1 uncultured Gammaproteobacteria bacterium
TGGTTAGAACGCCTGCCTGTCACGCAGGAGGTCGCGGGTTCGAGTCCCGTCCGTTCCGCCGATTAAAAAGTCGCTTTTAAGGCGGCTTTTTGCTATTATGGTATGAGGCTATGTTGTTAGCAGAAGCATTACAAGAAAATAAGCTAATTAATATAACAAGGCAATAATATAATTTTATGAAAATCATTCTATCAATATTTATCGCCTCGCTTGTCGTGCTGGGCGGGTGCTCAGCCCCTAGCCAGCCGCAAGGCGATGATAATACGATCAAACAGGAATCACCAGCAAACGAGTCAAGCGAGACCCTGGATCTGAGCCAGCGGGGGCTGGCAAAGATTCCTGGATACGTTTTTGATATGAGAAGTTTGAAAGAGCTTGATGTTTCAAACAATTCCCTGTCTGGAGCCATCCAAGCTGAGATTCGCCAGCTGTCGAATCTCAGAGTTCTGCGGGCAAGCAATAATCAAATGACTGGCGTCCCGGCAGAAATAGGGCAGCTGGCTAATTTAGAATTTCTCGATCTCTCCAATAATCAATTGACCGGCCTCCCGTATGAATTAGGCAACCTGCAGAATTTAAAAACATTGAATATTTCTGGCAACAATTATTCTACCGCCGATTTAGCGGTGATAGAAGAGAAGTTGCCTGAGAGCGTCACTATAATTAAATAGTCGGAAAATATCGCTGTATAAAAACAGGCCCCCCGAGGGCCTGTTTTAATTATCTTATATTTTTTGTGAAGAATCAGATCGGAGTTTTATTTTCAGGGAGCTACTGATTGCGAGGAATACCGCCTTTCTCTAACAGTATAGCCTCCTCTCTTTCTATAATTTCCAGTATTAATTTTTCAACGTCCCAGCCATACAGATTAGCGAGTTTAAATAGCTGCATCAATGTATCGCCGATCGCGTCTTTTATCTCGCTTTCGCTATATTGTCCTTTCCTTGATTCGCGATTTACATATTGTCTAGCGAGTTCTCCAACCTCTTCAACTATATGGAAGAAAGTCTCATCCTTCGAGGCCTCGAAATTCCTTACTTTATCCCAACGTTGAGCAAATGCGAATATCTTTTTTTGAAACTCATTCACTTGCATAGATCTTTGGTTAGAGATGTAAATTTATCAGTGCCCCCAGAGGGAATCGAACCCCCATCTTGAGCTCCGGAAGCTCACGTTCTATCCGTTGAACTATGGAGACTTTTAGCCGGGATTATCTTAGCCTATTTATCCAATTTGGGCAATATGTTAGCTATCAGGCAAAATATAGGCGGTATGATTTAGGGGCCAGCTCCTTGGCCACGACCTCTTTCCATCGTGGCCAGGCCTCGGATAATCTGATGGTGTGTCCGGAATCACCCAGAAAGCTCGGATCGACCACGCGGGACTTGAGGACTATTTCCTCTTCGCCCTTTTCCGGGTCATGGCGGTACCGGCCCAATTCATTCATCCGGGAAAATAGCTCCTCTAGAACTCGGTCCTGGCCATGGAAGCTAGCCAGCCTGCTTAGAATTTCCGGTTCGGTGGCATAGAGGTCGTCTTCGGAAATATAGCCTTGTTTCAAGGCGTGGTTCAGGTAGCGGCTGACGCTTTCATGCATGGCCGCACCGCTTAGTCCGGCATAATAGTTTTGATTGAGGAAAAGGAATAGTTCGGCATATTGCTTGGCTGTTTCCTGGTCTTTGAAGAGCCACTTCCCATTCTTAGTTTCCAGATTGTCCAAAAGCTTGGCCAGTGACGAGTCGTCTAATTTCTCCCAAAGCCTGGCCAGGCGCAGGGAATAGTCCAGGCGGTCGGCGCAAAGTTCAGGCAGGGGGCTTTCTTTTAAGGGGAAATTATTGTCGTCTAAGATGTGTGCCAAGTCAAAGCCGTGTTTGGCTAAGACAGCCGGAATGTCAGTGCGCTTGATGTAGCCCGCTTGGATCTTATCCTGATGGTCCTGCCTGCCGCCGCTTTGCCTGCCGCCGACATAATCTATGGTATGGGAGAAGACGGCGTGGGCCGCATCGTGGATAAGGCCGGCTATCTGTTCATCCAGGCTGGCGCCGTATTTCCTGAGCAATAGAAAAACGCCGAGAGAATGCTCCAGGCGGCTGAAATTATACGGCCTGGCCTGGCTGGCATAGCCATGCTGGCTTATGCCCTCCAGCCTTTTTATGGCCGCAGATTCCAGCAGCTCAATTATCACCGGCTCCTCCACTTTGAAAGAGCCGTATAGCTTGTCGGTGATGGTCATTTTTCTAGCTCTTAATTTTTATTGTCCTCATGGCTTTCCAAGCTCCTGATGAAATCGGAATAGCAGCCCAAGGATAGCTTATGAATTAAGGTATCAAGGTCTGCTTGGTCAGTTCCCAAACGGCTTAGGAAGCCTCGCAGTTTATCCAAGCTGAAAGCCCAGGCATGTCGTTCGCGCCGCATGATTTCCCGCTTGTTCCTTTCTTGCAGGTCTTCCGTAGCGGCGATAGTGGCGTCAATTTTTTCTCCTTTTATATACGGATCCTTGAGATGGCCGACTTCATGGAAGAGAGTGGCGAGCCCGGCCACCGTATTTGGCTCGCAAGCCAGATTGGCAAAGCTGTATCGAGGGCTAGCCACTGAACCGTATATATCTTTCCCGTCTCGCCTGATAAACACCCTTGACCCCATAGGCAAAATTTCTTCCAACGCCAGCCTTTCCTGGCCATCTTTGCTTTCCAGAGAGAAATCGCTGAGTTCATAGAACAATTCTGGTTGCAAGCCCATGGTTTCTATAATCGCCCTTTCGTGGTTTGGAGTCTCTGGCTCATAAAGTTCGTCTGGAGTCTTGGGCATGCGCTTAGTTAGGAAGCGGACTTCGCTTCGTCGCATCTTTAGACGAATTTGTTCATTTTCTATTTCCACAAATCCGTATTTGCCTTCCTTTACTTCGCCGAATGGCTCAAATATGGCTTTAGCTTTTTCTTTAGCCTCCGTTTCCGGCAAACTTTCTTTTTCCAGTTTGATTGGGCGGGGAAAGAATTTTTCCATATGATTATTATTTTGAATCTTTGAAGAACTCCGTTAAGGCCGTATCTATATCCGCTTCATTTGAATATTCTGCCCGTTTCAGCCTAGACGCCCCCTTGATCATGACTGAGAGCCAAAGGCCTGATTTGTACAGGCATAGAACCGGCTTACCGTCATTTTCTGCCGCCCTTATCTCATAACCGACGCCGAGGCTGGGAGTGCTTACCTCAGCTACCAAGACATCGGCTTCGCCTAGCCAGGCCATGTCGCGCTCATAGATCTCGCTTTCTGGTTTGTTGGGCTCGCCCCTATCGGTCAGCTGGCTGTCGCCCAAGTGCTCGGTGAGGACCTGTCCATATTCCTTGAGCTTGGAGACAATCTTTGAGAAGATCTCCTGGTTTTCCCGACCAGCCCGGACTGAGCCGGCGAAGTATATTTTCATAGGGTTAGTTTTTTTATCGCAGCCTCCATCTCGGCCGACCAATTGTGGCCGGCCCCTATCTCTGTTATTTTTATATTCCATCTTTTCGCCAGTTCAACTGTTTCCGCGTCGCAAAAATATATATCTTTCTGGCCGCGGATGATGCCCAGCCTTTCCCTGGGGAATTGCTTAATGGTCTCTGAGAAGTCTTCGCGCAGCAGGCGTATGCCGTTTAACAGGGTTATTATGAATTTTATTGGATTACTAGAAAACCTCTGCCTCTTTCGGCAAAGACTTTCGCTTGTAATATATTGAAGCCAACGCCAGAGCCATTTCAATAAAGGCCTTTTAGGCAGAGGAGGGTTGAGCAGGATAAGTTTACCTTTAATCTTCTCCGCGCTTTCCAAGGCCGTCAGGGCCGCCAGGCTCAGAGCAAAAATGTAATCGGCCTCGGCGATTTCCTGGGTGATAGCCCCAGACCTTATTTCTAGGCCAGACTTTTTATCATATAACACTATCGTCTTCATCCATCCGGGGATGAGCAATACGCGGCGCATATATTAGTCTATAATCACCCGACTTGGCATCGGGTTAGTAAAGATGCGGAAGCGGGAAGAATACTGGCGGCTGGTAGAGATATACGGTCGGCCGTCTTTGCGGAAAAAGTATCCGGCTCCGGCCTGCTCAACGAATTCAAAGCCTTGGCTTTCCATGGTGTTGATAAAGGCGTCGCCGTCTCTGGCTAGGTATAGGGTTCCCCCTATGGAAACAGCCTGGGAAGAGAAAATCGCCTGAGGCAAAGCCAGGAGCAAGCGGCCGTCATTTTCTCCTTGCTTCAAGGCTCGGCCGAATATAGCTAGATATGCTGAAACGGCGAGGAGCAGGCAGGCGATGATTAGGTATACGGAATTTTTTAAAGATAAAATTGATTTTTTTTCAGCTTGGTTCATATTATTGATTTTTTGACCAAACTGGAAATATACTTATCCGGGAAATTGATGGCACCTATCAATTCTTTTGCCGCCGGAGCCAGACGATTATACATGAATTTTATTTTTTCTTTAGTCCTTTCTTCACCATAACGATTTAAATATGATGGTATGTTATATTCAAAATAGGCCAGACTGTCGGCGCTCATTAAAACATTAGATTCTTCATCGCCTCCGGTTTCATGGCGAGAGACTAAATGACGCACCTTCTCGATAATTTCTATAGGATATTGATGATTCTGAAGAATCTCAGAGATGAATTGAGCCGATCTGTCGGCATGTTCTTGTTTGAACTTATCTATCTTTGAGTAATTATCCAAATCTTTTTCAGTAATTCCGGTTATAGCTCTGTCAATATCATGAGCGATAGCCGCAATTTTCAAAGCTTCGTCTGCACTCGGCTTAATTTGCATCGCCCATTTTAAAGTCAGCCGGGAATGGACTAGCTCGAAATCTAGTGGAGATTTTGGTAATATTGATTCTATCTCGGCTTGTATGGCTTGGAAGTTTGTCATATATTTTCTTTATTAATTATACCACGCCCGGCCTTCATCAAGGAATATAAAGAAGAAGCTAAATTTAAAAGCCGTCTTTTCGACGGCTTTTTACTTTTTGGCGTAGTAACAGCTTATTTGGACAACAGTACGAGGTTTCGACCGGTTGGGGCGAGCTTTGGGGCAAGGCCCTTTTATGAGAGCATGGCGCTATATTATAAAAACAACATCAAAATATGTAAGCAAAAACACCCCGCGGGGTGTTCTTATACTGCCCATAGTTCGACGACGGTACACGCCGCTTACTCATCAAAGCTCCCTATAGGACTTAAGTACTTACATTATAGCACGCAGCGCTCAAAAGTCAAATATTTTGTCGAAATGAATTTTGGGGGAATTTAATCGATTTTATGATATGTAAACGGTTATAAAAGTCTGTTTTTTTACGAACATATTTTCTTCTTATGCAACTAGCCACAAAATCAGCCATTTGGAGAGCCTTACACTCCTTAGAATCATGATATTCAATCGTTAACTCCTTCGTAAAATTCCACTCAGCATATGCCTTTATTTTTATATAATCTCTTAAAGAATTTACAGACGCCACCTTTTGAGTTCTGTTATCTAAATAAATATAAATATCATCTGTGTTAGCCCTACAGACATCTCTGATTAAAAAAGAAAATAGATAATTAAACAACAGATTATTATTTTTGAATAGCTCTTTCTTGGTTATCATCATTTTATCGGCGACAATATATGAAACATTATAATCTGCTTGTTTTGTTAGTTTATTAATTAATTTTTGTTTTTTAACAAAATCTAACTCACACGCATGAATTTCTGAGAGCTTGTTCTTTGCGCAAAAATTTTTAACGATGTTTTTTATTCGCTTTGAATCGTAAGAAATAAACATAGCTATGATAAAATAGCCCTCATTCAAACCTAAGTCCCCAGATTCGTCAACAAATATTTGTAACATAGAAATTAAAATTTATACCGCACCACTAGTAGAGACAAGGATAAATGAATATACTGCATCAAATCAAATAAAACTTAATTTATTGACCAAACGTATAAGTATAAAAATAGATAAGATAAAGATTGATAAACTGCGGAAAGGGAGGGATTCGAACCCTCGATACCATTTCTGGTATGCAGCTTTTCGAGAGCTGTGCCTTCAACCACTCGGCCACCTTTCCTCTGGTCCTGCTAGAGCAGGACGACGATGAGGATGACTATCACCAGGATGACAAACAGGCTTAGCCCGGTATAGAATAACGACTTCCAGCCCTCCTGCTTCTTGCCCTCCAGAAACAGAGATATCGGCCGGCCCAAGATGAGGCTGCCGGTTATCAGGGCAGAGAAGACGAAGAGAAGCAGCATGGTGGTTCCGGCTAGCATCTCATTGTCCAGCTGGTCGAACATTCTTTCCCCGTTAGACATGAAAAGAACCACCCCCAGGATATAGATGGTAGCCAGGATGGCGCTTATCACGCTCTTTAATCCAAGACTGAGCTTTTTCATACGTTTGATATTATATATTCTTTTTATCTTTTCTTTTTTGTTTCCCTCCTTAGCCTTTCCCCTTCAGCCGCTTGAGCTCCCCATCTGTCAGGGCATCCCATTTCCCCTCGGCTAATTGCCCCAGCTTCAGCCCGGCTAGTTCCGTCCGCCTGAGATCGGCCACCTCGGCGCCAAGGGCCTGAAACATCCGCCTGATCTGCCGCTTCTTGCCCTCGTTTAAGGTTATTATAATCCTCCTGTTTTGTAAATATTGGGCTTGAACGGCTCGGACCTTCCCGTCACCCTGGCCGATGTTCACCCCTTGCCTGAGCCGGAGGGCCAAGGCAGCCCCGTCTTGCGGCTTTTCCTTCAGCGTCACCTCATAGACCTTCTCGTGGCCGTAGCGGGGGTGCTCCAGCTTGAGGGCCAGGTCGCCGTCGTTAGTCAGGATAATGAGTCCCCGGCTGTCCTTGTCCAGCCGGCCTACGGAAAACAGCCTTTCTTTGTGGGGCAAAAGGGAAAAGATATTCTTTTCTCCGGCGAATTTCCGGTTAGTGCAGGTATAGCCGGCCGGCTTGTTGAATTTGAGATATATCAGATCACCCCTTTTCGGCAAAACCTTTCCGGAGATGGTGATAGTTTGCGTGCCCGGGTCGGCTTTCTGCCCCAGCTCGGCCTTTTCCCCGTCCACTTTGACCCGGCCGGCACGAATCGCCGCCTCGGCTTGGCGCCGCGACATCAGCCCGCTCTCAGAGATGACTTTCTGCAGGACAGCTTCCATATCAGTTTGTCTGCCCTTTGGCCAATTTGCTCTGCCATTCGGCCTTGAATCCGGCTAGGAGCGCCAGAATCAGCCAGAACATGGCTGAAAGGTCATTCTTGAAATATGGCACGTCTACCAATCCGTGGACGACTATGGCCACCATGGCTGCCAAAAGTCCGAGAGCGAGAAAGCGCTGTCTCTGCTCCACCCGCTTCAAGGAGAAGGAAATGAGCAGGGCCAGGAAAAGGAACTTGATGATTATCCATGAGAAAGCCAGAGCTCCCAGCAGTCCCAGTTCGCTCCAGAAATTGAGGAAGATATTGTGGGGGTATAGGTATATCTCAACCGGCTGCCAATACCTATTCCTGAGATCTTCATCCTGGCGCAGCTTTTCATCGAAGTTATCTATACGGTCGGCATTGAAGAAGAGCCCGGCTTGGTGGTATGGGGCGACGGCTGCCTGGTATTTGTCCAGGCCGGCCCCGAGGAAGAAACGGTCCTGACTGAGCATCATAAAAGTCTCTTTCCACTGCTGCTGCCTGATGCTGCCGGAAAGATCGCTCAGAGTGAGCTTGTCCCCGGCTTCCTGGCGCAGGGAGGGGACGGATAGAATAAGAGCGACTGATATGACCGCCAGGGAAATGCCAGCCAGGCGCATTCTCCGTCCGGCCAGAACCATGGCCAGGAAAATGCCCGCACCCAGGCCGATGATGGCTCCTTCGGAACGGGCGAATAATATAGCCAGCCAAGAAATGGCAATCGCCAGAGCGATTAATGATTTTTTCAGGGCGTCTTTGGAAGCAGTCTTCCAATCCTGTCCGGCCAGCCAGCCCAGCAGGAGGACGGAAAGAGGGGCGAGATATAGTCCGACGGCATTGGGATAGCCGAAGAAAGAGACGCTGCGCCTGGTCTCAGCTGCCTGCCAGAAAGGATTGGCGATGAAAAGGCCGGTCGCTTTCTGAAAGATAGCCAGCAAAGAGACGGCTGAGACAGAGATCACAATTGCCCAGAGGACTTTTTCCCGGCCGGCCGCGCCCTTAAATACCGTCACGGCCATAATGAGGAGGAGGATCGGTTCCAGGAAGTATGCCTTCCAAATCCCCCAAGCGCCAAGATCGCCTCCGGCGACAAAGACGGCCGCAAGCGAGATGAGAATGACTAGCCCCGCCTCTATCACCCAGGTCTTCGCCGGCTTGATATCCGCCAGGCCTCCTTGCCTGAGCCTGGGCCAGAGCCAGGCGATTGCCCAGGCTAGGGCTGAGATGAGAATCATGGCCTCAAGGAGAGTGAGGGGAAGCGGGCCAAGCTGGAAGCGGAGGAGATATGAAGGGAGGGCGGCGATGGTGATAGCCAAAGCCAGGTCCAGGCGCCGTAGCGCCAGGATGAAAAAAAGGATGGAGAAAGCGGCTAGTAGATAGATAGGGAGCGTCATATGCTTGTATTATATCACTTCGGCTTTAAAAAATCGCCCTTTCCGGAGGGAAGGGGCGATTTCTCTAATTAGCTCTTTCGACGTATTCGCCGGTATCGGTATTTATCCTGATGATGTCGCCTTCGTTGATGAACATCGGCACGTTGATCTTGGCCCCCGTCTCTATTTCCACCTGTTTGTTGACGTTTCCGGCCGAGTTGCCCTTGACCCCGGGAGGCGCGCTTATCACCTTGAATTCCATCTTGATGGGCAGGCTGACGGAAACCGGGCGGTTTTCAAAATAGAGGACGTCGACATCGGTGCCGTCTTTGAGAAAATCCAGCTGGTCGCCCAATGATTCCGCCGGCAGGCTGAATTGCTCGTAGCTGGCATTATCCATGAAATGAGCCTCATCCTTGTCCTTGTACATGAAGTTAGCTTTCTTAGTCTCGGTTCCGGCCTCTTCGGCCTTTTCCGCTCCCTGGAAGGTACGTTCCAGGATGTTGCCGTTTATTAGGTTGCGGCATTTGGTCTTGAGGACCGCCCCGCCCCGCCCCATTTTGTGGTGGTCGGTTTTGATGATAACATAGGGCTCGCCGTTTACTTTGATGACCCGGCCGGACTTGATTTCGTTGAAATTCAGCATACCCGTTTATTTATGGGTCGTACCCAGAAGAGACATGACGCGGGAGCGCTTGATGGCCGTGGCCAGCTTGCGCTGGTGCCAGGCGCAGACGCCAGTGCGGCTACCCGGAAGGATTTTCATGTAGAAATTAACGAAGCGCTTGAGCGTCCGGGTGTCTTTGTAGTCGACCTCCAGGTTATTAACGCAGAAATAGCATTCTTTCACCTTTTTCTTGTTGTTCATATTTTTATTTTAGAAAGGGATATTCTCCACCTTTATTTCCTCATCCCCTATCGGCTCTTCGGGAATCTCAATAATGTCTTCGCCTTCGCTGGCCGCCGGAGCGCTCGGACCTCCGGCCATCGGGCCGCCCTTGCCGTCGAGCATGATCATGTTCTCGGTCACTATCTCGGTGCGGTAGCGCTTGACGCCATCCTGGCCGGTCCAGTCGGTGGTCTGCAAGCGACCTTCAAGGTATACCTTTGACCCCTTGTGCAGGTACTTGGCGCAGATTTCCGCCAGCTTGCGCCAGGCGATGATGTTATGGAACTCGGTCTTCTTCTGCTGCTGGCCGCTCTGGTCGGTCCAGACCAGGTTGGTAGCGACGCCGAAGGAGACGACGCTCTGTCCGCTCGGGGTGGTCTTGAGCTCGGGATCACGGGTCAGGTTGCCGATGATCATGGCTTTGTTTAGATTCATATTGTTTCGGGCCTGCAGCCGGCATCGTCCTGACGAGAGCCGGCGGCTTGGCCGCTAATATTTAGATGAGGTCGTCGGCGTTTAGGATGCCTTCCAGCTTCTGGTCCAGGTCCTTGAGCTCTACCCTCTTGTCATCTTTGGTCTTGCCCTTTTCAGCCTGCTTAGTCTCTTCTTCCTTGACCTTGCTTTTTTCAGCCGCCCGTTTGGAATCTATTTTGGCTTGAATCTTCTCATCCCTGGCGATTTCTTCATTGCTCTTTACTTTTTTAGAAATAATCTGGTGGCGGAGAATATCATTAGAGAGTTTGAGGACCTGGTTAAGCTTGGCCAGGTTAGCGCCTTCCAAATCAAACTCCAGCAGGCTGTAGTAGCCGTAGCCGTTGTGCTTGATTTCGTAGGCAAGCTTTTTCTTGCCCCAGTATTCGCGGTGAGTTATTTGGCCGCCGTTATCAGCGACCATCTTTTCCGTCTTTTCAGAGACGGTTTTGGCCTCTTCCTCGGTGAAGCGGTTAGGGATGATAAACAGCATCTCGTAGTGGGAGGGGCCGGATGGCTTGGTCTTTGACATAGTGATGTTAGCGCCCGGGCTATAAATGGCGGTTAACGGATAATCGCCGTCTAAGGTCCGGATTTAAATAAAAACCCCGGTATTCCAAGAACAACAGGGCGCTTAGAATACCTTTAATCCGGTCCATGGCCGGATTATCTTGAACTGGGTCAAGATGTGGGAAAGATATTAGTTATTATATTGTCTAGCTCAATGTATCATGAGAGAGGAAAAATTGCAAGTATCAGGCAATTGCCAGAAAGGGGGCGATAATATATCATGGAAACATGGAATATTTCTTCATTTTAGGCACTCAGCCGGCCCTGTCGGCCGCCGAACTCCACTCCGTCCTGGGGGCTTCCCGAGCCTCTCTTCTGGCCAGGGATTTTTTGCTCTGGCCGGCTGACAGGGAAATTTCTTCTGCCAAGCTTATTTCTGAACTAGGTGGGACGATAAAGATAGGGGTTGTCAGGCATTGGTCTGAGCCAGCCAAGCTTCTGGATAATCTGGAGACTCTGGCCGTCAAGCGCCAGGCCGGCCAGACTGGCAAGTTCAACTTCGGCCTGTCCGACTACGGCCTCAAGCCGCTCTCTCGAAATCTTGGCTTGGAGCTCAAAAAAAGGCTTAAACAGAGAGACATTGCCTGCCGCTTAGTGACCAGCAAGGAAAGGACTCTTTCCAGCGTTGTGGTTACTCAGAATAAGTTGCTTGGCCGGGGCGTAGAAATAATCCTGTTTAATGACAAGGGCCGGATATTGGTCGGCGAGACTTTGGCCGTCCAGCCTTTCAAGGAACTATCCCGACGCGATTACGGCCGGCCGGCGCGCGATGACCTTTCCGGCATGCTGCCCCCCAAACTGGCCCAGATAATGATCAACTTGGCTCAGGTTAGGGATAAGGAGGCTTTGCTGATAGATCCTTTTTGCGGCTCAGGCACAATTTTGAGCGAAGCCATGCTTTTAGGCTTCACTCAGGTCCTGGGTTCTGACATCTCTTCCCTGGCTGTTGAAAGCAGTCTCAAGAATATCGCCTGGCTCAAAGAAAGATATGATTTGTCCGGAGCGCGCTGCCGCGTTCTGCGCAAAAATGCGCTTGACTTGCCCAAATTCGTCAAAGCCGGTACCGCCGAAGCCATAGTGACCGAGCCGTATCTCGGCCCTCAGCGCGGCCGTTTGGAATTCGCCAAAGTGATTGCCGAGTTGGAAGGCCTGTATTCCCAGGCTATTGCCGCTTGTCGGGCCGTACTCAAGCCGGGCGGGCGCCTGGTCATGGCCTGGCCGCTTTTCTATGGCAACAAGCCGGTCAATCCTGATTGCGCTGGCTTCAAGACTATAAGGTCGCTGCCGGCTGGTTTAGAGACCAGTCCGTATTTCCAACTCAGCCCTAGACATAACTTGGTATACAGCCGGCCCAATCAGAAGGTGCACAGGGAGATAGCTATTCTAGAGAAGCTATAGGTTTATACATATAAAACAGGAGGCCTAGACGGTCTCCTGGTTTTTTTAAAGCTCTTTTTTGATGCCTTTCATCAGCCGTTTGGTTTTCCATTCGGCGTATTTAACACGGCCGCGTTCTATCCCGACCCAGATTAGCATTATCACCACCACGCCGATAAAGACAGCCCACTGTTTACTGAGAATGATGATTAGTAATATGAGGCAGATGACAAGGAGCAAGCAGCCGATTATCTCTACTCCCATATTAAGCCAGGGGTCGCCAGCGTCAGCATCATCCTCTCCCCAATTACGTATGACATAGAAGATGAGGAGGGTGATGACAATCAGGACGACCAGGCCGACATCGAATTTTTTCTTGGTCGTAATCTTCGGCGCCTGGCTCGGGTCATAACTTATTTCCTTCAGCTCGGGATCGTAGGCGTACTGATAGAAGTATTCGAACTTGGTCGTCTCCTTGAATAGAAGCAGGAAACCGGAGTGGTGTACTTCCTTGTCCACTTTTGTAATAGTGGCCAGGTTTTGGCCGGGGTTGAAATAAGCGTGGATTATCTCCTGGTCGGAGAGGGAGCGGTCGACTTTCAGGGTGTCAAAGATGGTGTCAATCACAACCGTGTAGAGGGAATATAGTATCCTTTTCCCCTCCACCTTCGTCGGGCGTTCATAGTCCCATTCCTGGGTGATACAGATCAGGCGGGTCGTCGGGCTAAGTGGGCCAAGCTCATTTACCTTGGCTTTCTCCTGATCTATGACCCTGACTTCGTTTTTTTGCAGGGCAGCCCAGCTAGCCAGGCTGGCTAAAGATAAGGCTAAAAGAAGCATTGTCTTTTTCATTTTTGCGCAGTTTGGTTATTGTTAATGTTCAGGAATCTAAATCAAAACAGGATACCATCGGTATCCTGTCTAGTCAAGTTAACGGTTGATGAGAAAATTGCAGACGTCTCCGTCCTGGACGATATATTCTTTGCCTTCGGTCCTAATCTTGCCCGATTCTCTAGCCTTGGCTTCGCCGCCGCAGTCTACGAATTCTTGCCAGTTTATCACCTCGGCCCGGACAAAGCCCTTGATGAAGTCGGTATGTATCTCTCCGGCTGCCTGGGGCGCCTTGGCGCCATGCCTAATGGTCCAGGCCCGGGTCTCATCGGGCCCGGTGGTGAAAAAGGTGTCCAGTTCCAGTAGTTTATAGGCGCGGCGGATTAATCTGTCTAAGCCGCTTTCCTGGAGCCCTAGCTCCTTGATGTATTCGGGCTGCTCCTCTTCCGGCAGCTTCATGATTTCTTCTTCCAGCCGGATATTTATCTTCAACACCTCGGACTCAGCCCCTGAAAGCCCGTCTCCCTGGTGGTTTTCGTCTATATTTAGGAGGTAGATGATAGGTTTGACAGTCAAGAGATTCAGGGATTTGATAAGCTCCTGTTCCTCTTCTTCAAATTCCAATTCCCTGGCCGGCCGGCCCTTAGCTAAATGGCTTTGCAGGCGATCCAGCCAAATTACCTGCTTGGCTAAGTCTTTGCTGCCGCTTTTAGCCTCTTTTTTAGCTTTATCCAGCCTTTTTTCCACGGTGGCCAGGTCGGCGAAGATAAGCTCCAGACTAATCGTTTCCTTGTCTCCGGCCGGGTCTATCTTCCCGTTTACATGAATGATATTTTTGTCTTTGAAATCCCTGATAACTTCACAAATAGCCTGGCACTCTCTAATGTTAGCCAGGAATTGGTTGCCTAAGCCCTCGCCTTTATGGGCGCCGGCCACCAGCCCGGCAATATCGACGAATTCGATGCTAGTCGGGATGATTTGCTTGGGCTTGGAGATTTCAGCCAGTTTTTCCAGGCGGCTGTCCGGCACTTTGACCACGCCGACATTGGGGTCAATGGTGCAGAATGGGTAGTTGGCGGCTTCCACGCCCTTTTTGGTCAGGAGATTGAATAGGGTCGACTTGCCGACATTGGGCAAACCGACGATTCCGATTGATAATGGCATATACTTCAATATATCCTAAGCCAGGACTTTTGGCTATACTGAGCAAATTGGCTGATATTGGGTAATAAAAAGAGGCCCATGACGGGCCTCTCTTTATTATATAAATAAAGTAATAAATAATGGGCGCCGTATGAGCCTCATCCCTAATAATGGTTTTTATCAGGGATTTTGAAGCTGCTTTGCTGACTTAAAGAGCGATCTTTACCGACTTCTAGCAAATTAATGTTTTTTTAATAATTTTTGCTAATTTTAATAAAATCTAGTAAAAATTTCTTTCTGACTCTTATTAGATTTTATTGTTTTGTGTTAGCACGATTTAACTTGCTCCGTATTTTCTTGGCTACGTCAGCGTTAGCCATAGAATCATAAAGTCAGTTAAAGAACATAACTCTATTATAGCATTTTATAAAAACACGGTCAAATATTGTGGACTAAAATGTTGTATTTATACTTAAATATAATAATTTTAGCCAAAAATTATTATAATATAGCGCGTTTATAATGATTTAAGTCTAGGCTAGTTTGGACTTAAAACCGGTTTTTATACACAGGAAACACAGCTTATCCACAGTTTTCCACAATCATATGATAATAAAAAAGACCGGATCATCCGGTCTTTGAGGCTCGAGTGGGATTCGAACCCACGAATGGCAGTTTTGCAAACTGCAGCGTTGGACCACTTCGCCATCGAGCCAGGGTCTGGATAAATATTAGCCTATATTATTTGAGTTGTAAACTTGGGCTCACCCGCAGGCGCTCGAAAGTAAGCGGCTTTCCGGTTTTAAGCTTGAAAGAGGCCGCCGCCGCGATCATAGCGGCGTTGTCAGTTGTGTATTTAAGGGGCGGGAAGATAAAATTAACCCCAGGGAAGCTTTCAGCCAGGGATAGAGCCATCTTTGACTTCAGTTCTTGGTTAGCGCTCACTCCTCCGGAAAGCATCATAGTCTTGGCTGGATGCTTTTTCAGGGCTTTCGTCGCTTTGCCGATTAAGACGTCAATTATCGCTTCTTGGTAGCTAAAGCAGTATTCCGGGCGTCGCTTTTTCCAATCTTTGTCCTGCTTGAGTTGGTATAGGAGGGCGGTTTTGAGTCCGGAAAAAGAAAAGTTCAGGGAAGAGTCCTTTAACATGGGACGGGGAAAGACTAATTGGCTGGTTTTGCCTGTTTTTTTGAACTTTTCCGCTTCTTTGGCCAGCTGGGGACCGCCGGGATATGGCAGTCCCATCATTTTAGCGCCTTTGTCATAGGCTTCTCCGGCTGCGTCATCCAGGGTTTCGCCGATAAGTTTGGTCCGGCCGGCCTTATCCATCAGGAAAAGCCCGGTATGGCCGCCGGAGACCGTTAGAATAATGGCCGGCAACAGTATGGGGTGTTGCGGCTCAATGAAGTTGGAATATATATGAGCTTCAACATGATTTATCTCCAAGACTGGCTTCTTCCAGGCAAAAGCCAGGGAACGGGCGGTCTCCATGCCGGCGATAAGGGAGGTGATGAGGCCGGGGCCTTTGGTCACAGCGATAAGGTCAATGTCTTTGGATGAAATGCCGGCTGTTTCCAAGGCCTCGTTAATCACCGGCAAAATAGCCAGAACATGTTCTCTGGCAGCCACTTCCGGCACCACTCCGCCGTATTTGCGGTGAACTTCTATCTGGGAAGCGATGATGTTGGAGCGTACGCTAATCAGGCGGCCGGTTTTTTCTACCACGGCCGCCGCTGTTTCATCGCAGCTGCTTTCTAGGCCCAAGATATACATATATAATGTATTTTAAAGGTTTCCCGGAAAAAGACAATGCCAATCGGATATTATTGACAGAGGCAAGACTTGTCTATAAAATGATATTACGTTAGCCAGATTCGGGATTTTGAAGGCTAAACCATTGGTCCCTTCGTCTAGTGGTTAGGACGACAGGTTTTCATCCTGTTAACAGGGGTTCGATTCCCCTAGGGACTGCAGACAAAAAAGACTCCGTACCCGCGGAGTCTTTTTTCGATGCTTTGTCTATTATGTGGGATCAAAGTCTACCAGATAAGTTTTAATGAATTTCTCAATTGCCTTGATAACCTCTGATTTTAATTTTGGCGGACTTTGTGCGATCCAGACAGAAAAATTATATAGCTCCTTAGAATCGACTTTCAACCATTTATTGTTAATGTATAGGAAAACCAGAAGCGAGGTCACTGCAATTCGCTTGTTGCCATTTTGAAAGGGATGATTCTTTATCAACAGGTAGAATAAAATTGCCCCTTTGCCGATAAGCCCGAGATACAATGATTTTTTATTAAATCTCTGAAACGGTGTCGTGACGCAGCTTTCTAATGTATTGGGGAAACGGGACTCAAAAGGGGGAATCGGCTCATCCCACTCCAGAGTGTCTTTGGCTAAAGAGAAAGCAATATATTGTATTTTTTTCAAGCTTATCGGTTTAACCATATTATTCTTTACCTAACATCTTTAAAGTTTCGCCATAATCATGAATAACTTTGTTAACGCCTTTTTTTATTTTTGTCTTTTCTTCTTCTGACAGATTATTATCAATAATGCCGACTAATTGATCCTTCGGGATCAAATAAGTTTTTCCAGCTTTTGTTGCAATAAGTTGTCTGTTTTTTATTTTATTCCAAACGGCAATGCGGCTTACGCCTAAAATATCGGCCAATTGTTTTACAGTTAAAAAACTGTTATTTTGATTATCTTTATTGCTCATATTTTTATGTTAATATTATATAGTTATATATTAACATATGTTAACTTAATAATCAATAGTTAACATAATATCATTTTTTTATTTATTTTTTAGACTAAACAATTTTATAAAAAGAGATTGCATCACATATCTAAAATTTTAGTCAATTTTCCAATCTCTGTCGCAATAACCCCCTATCAAAAGACTTTTTATTTTCCCCATACACCCTTAATAATGGTATACTATAAGCATGAAGTATAAGCTCTATACCACTTCCCAAAAGGCCTGGGACGGCATGTTGGAGGCGATGCGTTCGGCTAAATCAAAGATATACATGGAAATGTATATCTTTGTTGACGATACTAGCACTACCCACAATTTTTTGGACTTGCTCAAAGAGAAGGCTCGGGCCGGTCTGGATGTGATCGTCGTGGCCGATTCCTTCGGCAGCGCCAAGCTGTCCCCTGGGGCAATAAAAGGGCTGAAGGAAGCCGGGGTAGAGTTCCAGCGTTTTAGCCATTGGCTGCGCCATACCCATCGCAAGATATTGATAATAGATAACCGACTGGCCTTTATCGGCGGCGTCAACATCCGGGAAGACATCCGCCATTGGCAAGACCTGCAAATCAGATTATCCGGCCGCATCGTCAAGCCCATCCTCAAGTCATTCGCCTATAGCTATAAATTAGCCGGCGGCAAGCGTGAGGAGATCCTGGCCTATAGCCGGAAAAAATTATCGCAGAAGCTCAAGGCTTGGGTGACTGATAATTTTTCTTCCACGACCAAGCAATATTACCTCAACAGCTATTATCGCCAGAAATTGGCCGAAGCAACCAGTTCTATCCAAATAGTTACCCCATATCTCTTGCCGCCGCGCTGGCTGCTGGCTGCCCTGGATCAAGCCTGCCAGCGAGGAGTGAAAGTAGAGATGATTATTCCCGGGGATACCGACATCAAGCCTCTCAATAAGATAAATTATCTCAATGCCTGCCGGTTGGCGGCTATCGGCGTCGATTTCTATATTCTGCCTAAGATGAACCACGCCAAGCTGATGTTGATAGATGGGCAGGAGGGGGTGATCGGTTCGCAGAATATGGACATCCTGTCCTTCAATCTGAATATCGAAGCCGGCGTCTTCTTCCGGCAGAAGGATTTGATAAGCGACCTGTCTAATATTATTGAGCGCTGGAAGAGAAGCGCCGCCCCTTCTAGCTTTAGGCAGAAGAAAGTGCGCTGGCATAATCGGGCGCTCATCCTTTTCTTCAAGCTTTTTTACCCGATTTTCTAACTTCGTCACCTTCATAGCGCTCAGGCTTGTTCCCAGGCTTGTTTTTTTTGCCGTTTTCGGCTATACTAAGCCTTATCATTTTTCTCATCCATACTCCCATGGACATCAAATCCATTAAAGTTCGCGGCGCGCGCGTCAACAACCTCAAGAACATAGATCTTGATCTGCCCCGCGACCGCCTCATTGTCATTACCGGCCTGTCCGGTTCCGGCAAGTCGTCCCTGGCCTTCGATACCATCTATGCCGAAGGGCAACGCCGCTATGTGGAATCCCTGTCCTCATACGCTCGGCAGTTTGTCGGCCTGATGGACAAGCCGGATGTCGACCTCATTGAAGGACTTTCTCCGGCCATATCCATTGACCAACGGGGCAGCGGCAATAATCCCCGCTCCACGGTCGGCACCATCACCGAGATATCCGACTATCTTCGCCTGCTCTTCGCCCGCTGCGGCCAACCGCATTGCCCGCATTGCCAGGGGCCCTTGAAAAAGGAGGTCGCGGCCAGAAAGACGGTCAAGACCATTCGCGGGAAACAGATTAATTCTTCCCTCACCGAGCGTTTTTTCGTTTGTCCCCACTGCGAATATCGCCGCCCCGAACTTGAGCCGCGCGATTTTTCCTTCAATTCGGCCCATGGCGCCTGCCCAGAATGCGGCGGCCTGGGCGAGAAATTGGAAATTGATTCCAGCCTAGTCTTCAATGATAAGCTTAGCCTCCTGGAG
>CAYSJT010000008.1:0-15995 GCA_964431625.1 uncultured Gammaproteobacteria bacterium
GATATGGACTCCTTTTCCGACATCCTCAAGCAGAAGCAGAAGATAAAGCCGCCGGCATACCCTTGGCAGGAGCTGGCGCTTCGGGTGATAAAGGAGCTGGGCATCCCGGGCTTCAAGCGCTCGGCCGTCTTCAAGGTCTGCAAGGAACATGCTCCCCAAACCATACTAAATGCCCTCAACGACACCAAGGAACTGAGCCACGAAGGGCCAAAATGGAAATATTTCTTCAAAGTGATAGACAGCCAAAAAAATAGTTATGGCCAAGACTCTCAAAATCATAGTTAATCCTGACCCGATCCTGCGCCGCCAATCGCGACCGGTATCGAAAAATGAACTGGACAGCCCGGAATTCGCCAGCCTGCTTTTGGATATGGAGAAAACGATGAAAGAAAAAGACGGCGCCGGCTTGGCCGCGCCGCAAATTGGAAACAACATTAGGGTGGCGGTCATCCAAAAAGATGAAACAACTGTTTTCATGATTAACCCCCGCCTGGCCAAGAAATCCTGGGCCAAGGAAAAGGCTGACGAAGGCTGCTTATCTGTATTAAGCGAAACCGGCGAAATATTATACGGCCCGGTCTCCCGGCACAAGAAGGTAACCTGTGTCTATTTGGATGAGAAGGGCCAGCAGAAAAAAATAAGCGCCGAGGGGATCCTGGCGCGAGCTATCCAGCATGAGCTGGACCATCTTGACGGCATTCTCTTCATCGACCGCCTGGAGCCGGGGGCGAAGCTTTCCGTCCTCTTAGACGGCGCCAAATGACATAGCCAAGCCATACCAGCCCGACAGCCAATAGGCCCCAGGAAATCTCATGATAATACAAAGACAGGCGCTCCTGATGGGCGCCAATAAAATACCCTAAAGCGGCTAAGATGGAGACCCAGAGACCTGAGCCAAGGAAAGTATAGAGTAGAAATTGGCCGAAGGGCATGCGGGAGAATCCGGCCGGCAAGGAAATTAATTGGCGAATGACCGGCACCAGCCGACCGATAAAAGTAGCGGAACGGCCGTTGGCCAGGAAATATCTCTCCGCCCTGTCTATTTTTTCCGGACTCAAAAGAAAAAACTTAGCCCAGGGCTTAGCGACCAGGCGATAAACCAAGAGCCGGCCAAGATACAGGGCCAGATAATAATTGAAGATGGCGCCAATCAGACTGCCGACTATTCCAGCCAAGATGACCAGCCAGATATTAAAATGGCCCTGGCTGGCCAGATAGGCGGCCGGCGGCACTACGGCTTCGGAAGGAAAAGGAATAAAGGAGCTTTCGACCGCCATCAAAGCCGCCACCCCGAGATAGCCCAGGTCGGCGGTTAATCCTAAAAACCAATTTACGAAATTAGCTAGCATGGTAATAATATAGCATCCGCCTCGCGACTATGTCCAACCGACCACTTAAAACAATTTTCATGGGGACCCCGGAGTTCGCCTGCCCCGGCCTGAAGCGCCTAGCTGAAAATCCGGAATTCTCCATCCTGGCTGTCATCAGCCAGCCGGACAAACCGGCCGGACGGGGACAGGCGCTGGCCGAGCCGCCAGTAAAAGCGTTGGCTAAGTCATTAAATATCCCAGTGCACCAGCCGCTGAAGATAAAAGAGGCGACGGAGATGATAAAAGGGCTGGAGCCGGACCTCATCGTCGTTATCGCCTACGGCAAAATAATCCCCCAGGCTATTTTAGACATCCCTAAACACGGCTGCGTCAACGTCCATGCTTCCCTACTGCCCAGATACCGCGGTGCCGCCTGCCTCAATGCCCCCATCTTAAACGGCGACAGCGAAACCGGCGTGACGATAATGCTGATGGACGCAGGCCTGGATACCGGACCCGTCCTCAAACAAGAGAAAATTTCCTTAGACGGAAAAGAGACTCTGAGCTGGCTCCATGACCGCCTGTCCAAACTGGGAGCCGAGGCTCTGCCCGATGTCCTAAAAGGCCTGGCCGACGAAAAAATCAAGCCCCAAGCTCAGACTGAAACTGGCGCCACTTACGTCAAGATGTTAAGCCGTGAAGACGGAAAGATTGATTGGACCAGGCCGGCCAAAGAGATAAAGCGGCGCATCCGCGGCCTTAATCCCTGGCCCGGCACCTTCGCCCTTGCCAAAAACGGAAAAATTGTTAAAATATTAGAAGCTGACGAAAAAATCCCTGAGATTGGCCAAATCAAGCCAGGTGAAATCGCTTTAGAAAATGGCCAGCTGCTAATCGGCTGCGGCGACGGGGCGATTGCCATTAAACGCCTCCAGCTAGAAGGCGGCAAGCCGCTTGACGCCCAAGCCTTCGCCCGCGGCCACCGGGACATGATCAGCCAAACGCTTAACTAAAAGGTCCCTTCGTCTATCGGCTAGGACGCCAGGTTCTCATCCTGGTAAGAGGGGTTCGATTCCCCTAGGGACTGCGAGGTATCTCTGCGTAACCAGCCAGAGAGAAAATAAAAATATGAAATTTGAAACAATTAATCAGGAGGCGGTCAAAAGAGATTTTAATTCTGCCTTAGATGATTTGAAGACTCTTGTGGTCAGGGGCGGCTGGGAAGCTTCCATGGCGCTCGGCACTATTAGCCGAATTGCTGACGGCCAAGAATCCCCAGAAAAAGTCGCATTAGACTATCCCGGATGGCAAGCAGAAGATTTTGTTAAATTAAATAAAGAGATACAAAAATACACTAATGAAAGGTGGGAAGAGGACGAGCGGGAAAGACTGGCCAAAGAAAAAGGCGAAACAGTAAAGAGAAGCTTCGACAGAGTATTAAGGTTATTTAAGGGGGCGATGAAAAGCAAGGAAAGCCTTTGGCAAGATGATGAAACTTTTAACCAAATAAATGATTTAGCTGAAGGTAAGGCTGATATTGATAAAATTAAAAAATATTACCCCGGCTGGACCCAAGATGACTTTAAACAATTAAGCCAAGAGCTCACTAGCTACCGAGCCGAACTGGAAAGAGAGGAAATCAAAGAAGAACTGGCTCAAAAAAGGCAAGAAATAGCTGAATTGGAAAAAAAATTGGCTGAACTGGGATAATCAGGTGCCAATCCAATCCCCTAAGGACTGCAAAAATAAAAAGAATGCTTATTTACAGGCATTCTTTTTTATATATCGTTTTTCAAATTGTAGCTAGCCTCTTTTGATAAGCTTAACCAGCCCAATATTAGCGTCTACTTCAATTAAATCTCCGTCCTTGAAGATTTCCGTGGCTATCCTGGTGCCGATTACACACGGCTTCTTTATCTCTCTCGCTATAATCGCGGCATGGCAGGTGAGCCCGCCTTCATTGGTAACAAACGCAGACGATAACTTCATGGCTGGAAGGAAATTGGGGGACGTCATATAGGTAACGAGGATATCGCCCCTTTTTACTTTATTCAGTTCGCTCACTTTCATAACCACCTTGGCTATGCCTTTTATGTTTCCTGGCTGGGCTATAACCCCTTTTACTTCAGTGACATGCTTATTGTGGTTTAAATTAGGCCGCAACGGTTTTTCGAAAAAGAAAAGCTTATTTTTATAGCTGACGCTGCCAAAATTTTTAGGATATCTTAACGGCCGGCCGTCAATTAGACTGTGGATGGTATAATATTTCAAATCATTGAAATCGATGCCGTACTTGGCGGCAATCGCTTTAAAGATCGGACGGGCCAAAAAAATAAGCTCATAATAAACATCGGTTCTCTGCGTACGGAGATAGACCAACTCCCTAGCTTCTTCAAATGATTTCTTAAGGGCCGGGGGGATATATGGATAAACATGGACATGGTTTTTTTTAACGGTCTTTGAGTGCTCGATAATTTCTTTTAAATTATAGCCTCTGGCAAAGCCGTCGCGCGCTCTCATCCAGCCATATTTCCGTACAAGAGATTTAGGGTCAGCCCCTTTTCGTATCTCATCATCCATTTGTTCCAATTTATTTTTTTTCTCCGGGTATGAAGCATCGCCAATAAACTTATCAATGTCATGATCAATATATTTTTGGGAAAGGCCTTTGATCTTTGGAAACAGGTAATGTTCTAAAAAATGGGCTGACCATATATAGGCGGTATTTTCAACTAAAATGTCCGATATTTCTTTCAATTTTTTCTGCGTATTTTCTTCCGGTTTTTCGGCTAATTTCAGTATCCTGCTTCGTTTACTCAAATAGAACTTATCAAGCCGTTCTGTAATTTCTGAAATCCTATGGGCTTTTAACCAATCTTGAATTTGTCCTTTCACTAAATCATAGACCCCTTCGGACCAATACCACTCGCCGTTATCGAACATAAAGGAAACTACTTCCCAGCCCGGCAGACCGATCTTTTTAAAGGCCCGCTTTGAGCCGCCGTCTTGAAAAGTGGAAATCATAAAAGCAAAAAAATCACGCTTTAACCACGGCTCCCAATCGAACTTTAGCGCTCTGTTTATTTGCTTTGATTCCATATATTTATTATATCATTTATTGAAAGTTTCCGCCTATTTCTCAATTCCCCCAATAATCCCATTAAAATTTTGAGAAATACCAGACTTTAAGACCGCAATATAAAAAGAGCATACGCAAGTACGCTCTTTTTATTTACGCCAACGTTAACCAAGGAAGATCTGGTAAGCATTAATCAGTCTCATCTTATTCTTTCTCTATTTTCTAAATAATTCTTTAAAGCTTCTTTAGTAGTCAGCCAATTTCGCCCTTCTTTATGCGCCTCTAGTTTGCCACTGCGAGCTAATAAATTAAGATACTTACCGCTAAACTTGGTGGCCGCGGCAAGTTCTGCCAAGCTAATATATTTCTCTTGGGGATTTTTCCTGGGTGTTAATACTTTAAGATAAATATCCAAAGTTCTCTCTACTGCTCTGGCAATAAAATCAACAAATGGAGAATAATTCCCTTTATCTGCCGAGGATAGAGCAGCGTAATACCGCCTCCGATCACTTTTCAATACAACAACCAATGGGAACCCCGACTGCATAAGAATAATATTCATTACCAACCGAGAAGTACGTCCATTGCCATCAAAAAATGGATGTATGTTTACTAACTTATGATGAATAATGCTAGCGAGTTCAACAGGGTTTTGATTTTTATTTTTTGAATACCATTTTATTAATCCGCTCATTAAAGCCGGCACATCTATCGCTTCTGGCGGCCTGTGATCCGACCCGCCAATAATCACGCCACTATTGCGATATCTGCCCGCCCACTCCCTGTCAATATTTTGCTGCACTATTTGATTAAGTGATTTTATTAAATTCTCTGAAAAAGTATTATGCTTATCTTTTTCTATTAACTCATATAAATAGTCTAAAGCCTCTTGATGGTTTTTGGCCTCAAGGTGATCTTTAAGCGGTTTCCCTTTAACGGTAACGCCTTCATTAATAACTAAATAAGTCTCTTTGAGCGTTAAGCTGTTTCCCTCAATTGCATTTGAATTATAAGCTAATTCTATTTCGAATCGCTCCTTTAGCTTTTTAACGGCACTGACCGGCAAGGGTCTAAATCCATTAAGCCTTTTAAGCTTTTCATCTATCCTATTTTTTAATTTTTGATCCAAATAAGTCATATATGTCTAATATGGTTTGTATATAAATTAAGTATATACCATATTAAAGGTTTAGTCAAGATGGAAACATAAAATCAGCGGGCCGATAAGCCAAGCGGCCGATAATCTGCCGGCCTAAATATGCTAGCTTGCCAAAAATAAATTCTTTTGTTATCATCAGATTTGACGGCAGAAGCCAATCTTCGCCAAAATAAGCGCCCATAGCTCAGTTGGTAGAGCAGCTCCCTTTTAAGGAGAAGGTCGTAGGTTCGAGACCTACTGGGCGTACATTTACCGCCGACTTAGCTCAGCTGGTAGAGCAACGGTTTTGTAAACCGTAGGTCGTCGGTTCGAATCCGACAGTCGGCTCATTTAACTCTCCGCCTCCGGCGGTTTTTTGTTAGCTACATGGGGAAAAGCTGAGCAAAAGCCAAGCTTGAAAAATAGCCCCCGGTGGGCTAAGATAAAGGGACTAGGAAAATCCCCATATGGCCCAAGACAATCTCATCGCCAAAGTTCCGCCCCACAGCCAGGAAGCCGAGGAGTCTTTGCTCGGCTCGCTTTTGATTGACAAAGACGCCATCATCAAGGTGGCCGACACCCTGATGCCCCAGGATTTCTATAAGGATGCCAACCGGATAATCTTCGAGACGATTAAAGAGCTATATGGCAACCAGGAACCGATAGACATCATCACCCTGGCCAACCGCCTGGAAGAAAAGAAACAGCTCTCGGCCATTGGCGGCCGAAGCTACCTCGCCCACCTGTCCAATGCCGTGGCTACTTCGGGAAACGTCGCCCACTACGGCGGCATCATCCAGCGCAAGGCGACTCTCCGGCGCCTCCAGCAGGCGGCGGCCGAGATTTCCAATATCAGCTTTGATGAAGAAAGAGATATTGATGAGGTGCTGGACGAAACGGAAAAGAAAGTTTTCGGCGTCTCCCGCAAATATCTCAAAAATGCTTTCCTGCCAATAGACAACTTGCTCACCGCCGCCTTCGACCGCATCGATGAGCTTCACCGGCACAGCGGCCGCCTGCGCGGCCTGCCCACCGGCTTCGCCGACCTAGACAATCTCCTGGCTGGATTACAGAAATCCGATCTGATTATCCTAGCCGCCCGACCCAGCGTCGGCAAGACCGCCTTGGCCATGGACATCGCCCGCCAAGCAGCCATCAAAAGCAAGGAGGGAGTGGGTATTTTCTCCCTGGAAATGAGCAAGGAACAGCTGGTCGACCGCATGCTCTGCGCCCAGGCCAATGTCAGTCTTTGGAAGATGCGTACCGGCAACCTGTCTGACAAGGAAGACGACAACGACTTCGCCCGCATCGGTGAAGCCATGGGTAAGCTAGCTGAAGCACCGATATACATCGATGATTCCGGCACCCTGTCTATTATGGAAATCCGGGCCAAGGCCAGACGTTTGCAGATGGAAAAAGGCCTAGGCCTTATCGTAATTGACTACCTCCAGCTGATGGAAGGCCGTGGCAAATACGGGGACAACCGCGTCCAGGAGATTGCCGAAATCAGCCGTGGACTGAAATCGATCGCCCGCGAACTCAATATCCCCATTCTCGCCCTGGCCCAATTATCCCGAGCCGTGGAGCAGACCCATCCGGCCATTCCCAAGCTGTCCCACCTGCGCGATTCCGGCTCCATTGAGCAAGATGCCGATGTGGTTATGTTTATATACCGCAAAGCGGCCGACCGCGGCTATAATCCCAACGACCTGCCGACCGAGGACCGCTACCGCGCCGAAGTCTATGTCGCCAAACACCGAAACGGCCCGACCGGCAAAGTCGACCTCTTCTTCGATGAAAACACGGTCAGCTTCCGTAGCCTTTCCCGTAAAAACGAGCCGAGCGGACCGGTGGAGTTCTAAGGTAGATTAATTAATAAATAAAAATTTAAAGCAAGAAAAACTATGTTCAGCAAACTCAAGCAATTCAGGGATCTGCGCAGCCAGGCCAAGACCATGCAAGACGCCCTAGCTCAAGAAAGCGTCAGTGAAACCAAAAACGGAGTCAGCATTACCTTAAACGGCAACATGGAAGTTATCAGCCTGTCCCTTAATCCAAATTTAGATAAAAGCGCCCAGGAAGAAGCCGTCAAAAGCTGCTTCAATAGCGCCGTCAAAAGCGCCCAGCGCCTTATGGCCAAGAAACTCCAAGACATGGGCGGCCTGCCTGGAATGAGCTAAACCTAATGCTATATCCCAAAAGCATCCAAAACCTTATTGACAAATTTTCCCAACTGCCGAGCGTCGGCCCGAAGACGGCCGAACGCTATGTTTTTCATCTCCTCAAACAGGCCCCAGCCCGGCTCCAAGAATGGGCCGAATCATTTTCCGCCCTGCCCCGGGACACTAAAATATGCCAGAGCTGCCTTAATTTTTCCGCCAGCGATCCCTGCCCGATCTGCCAGGACAAAAACCGCCAATCCGGCCAGCTCTGCCTAATCTCAAGCAGCCAAGACTTGGCTAGCCTGGAAGCGACCGGCCAATACCGTGGCCGTTATTTCGTCCTCGGCGGCCTTATCGACACCATCAACGGACCGGGGCCGGAAGGCCTGCCACTGGACAAATTGGCGAAGAAAATAAAGACGGAAAAAATAGAAGAAGTGATTATCGCTCTTGATTTCACTCTGGAAGGAGAAACTACTGCTCTATATCTAAATAAGATACTCAAGGGCCACGTCAAAGTGACCCGCCTGGCCAAGGGCCTGCCGGCCGGATCGGATCTGGAATATGCCGATGAAACAACTTTGGCCAGCGCCCTCAAAAATAGGAATGAGATAAAATAGTTTAGTTATATAGTTCTTCAAACAAATACTCTGTTATAGATGGTCACTTTAAGTATAGTTATCGCTATCGTCTTCGGCTATTTCCTCGGCCGCTACCACCGCAGTGTCGGTCCGGGACGGATTTGGCGCAGCCTCAAAAAAGCTCTGCCCCGCCGCTTGGACAAACGCACATATCGCGGCTCGCTCCGGCTGTCACAAGTCTTGCGACGCCGGCCGAAACTCTTTCTCAGGCTTTCCGGACAAAAACCCCAGCCAGAAAAAGGCACATAAAAATCCGCCCGGCTAAGGCGGATTTTAATATTCTCTATCAGTTCGATTAGGCAATCTTTAAAACTTTCAAGGAAGTCAGCACCTGGCGATGGCCGACCGTCTTCTTATAGCGGGTCTTGTTCTTGTATTTGACCACCGTTACTTTCTTGTCCTTAGCCGTTGCCAAGACTTCCGCTTCTACCTTTTCGCCCAGGGAGGGCTGGCCCAGCTCGAGCTTGCCGCCGTCGGCGACCATCAGGGTGTCGAGTTTGACCTTCTGGCCCGCTTCGGCCGTGAGCTTCTCCACCTTGACGGTATCGCCTTCGCTCACCTTGTACTGCTTGCCGCCAGTCCTTATCACCGCAATTTTTGACATATGATATGAGGATGAATAATAAAAAATCAGAGTTTTTCTGAACTGAGATTAATCATAGCAGATATTTGAAAAATGTCAATAAATAGGCTATAGTTATCTCAGCCAAATAATTATAAATAATATGCCGAAATTCGCCATTTCTGGGGGACAGAAGCTAAGCGGGGAAATCAGGGTTAGCGGCGCTAAAAATGCCGCCTTGAAGATAATCCCGGCGGCCATCCTCTCTGCCCAGGATACGATTGTTGACAATCTGCCCGATATTGAGGATATCGGCAAGTCTTTTGAACTTCTCAAAGATTTGGGCGGCGAAGTAGAAATCTCCGGCCGCCGCGCCGTCATCAGGACCAAGAACCTCGGCCTGACCGAGCTCAATCCAAAACTGGCGGATAAGTTCAGGACTTCCATTATGTTCGTCGGCCCGCTCCTGGCCCGCTTCGGCCAGGCCAGCTTCCCCCATCCGGGCGGCTGCGTTATCGGCGCCGGCAGCCGGCCGATAGACCTCTTCCTGGAAGGATTTAAGGCCTTTGGAGCTGAGGTCGAAGCTGATGGCAAGTTCTATCGCGTCCGGTCCAAACAGCTCCATCCGGCAGACTATTTCTTCTCTACCATGAGCGTCACGGTCACTGAAAGCTTAATGATGACCGCCTGCCTTATCCCAGGCAAGACAACTTTGCGCAACTGCGCCATGGAACCGGAAATCGAATCCTTAGCCGAACACCTTAATCAACGAGGGGCTAAAATTACCGGTGCCGGCAGCCCGACAATGACGATAGAGGGCGTGTCTGAAATCGGAGTAGGCACATATGAGATCATTCCCGACCGCATCGAGGCCGGATCATTCGCTTTAATGGCGGCAGCTACCCGCTCGGCTATAAAGATTAGCAGCTGCCAGCCCAAGCACATGCTCAGCCTTCTCAATATTTTTGACAAAATTGGCGTACCATACGAAGCTGGCGAAAATTGGCTGGAAATGAAAGCGGCTGACAAAATTCTCCCCTATGGGATTAAAACTCATGAATACCCCGGCTTCCCGACCGATCTCCAGTCCCCATATATCGTCCTGATGACCCAGGCCGAAGGCTCTTCCCTTATTCAAGAAACGATATATGACCGCCGCCTCATCTGGACCGATATGCTTTCCCAGATGGGCGCCAATATCACCATGTGCGATCCGCATCGGGTGGTGGTAAGCGGCCCGACTCCACTCTACGGCAAGCGCCTGATCAGCCCGGACATCCGAGCCGGCATCGCCCTGGTCATCGCCGCTCTCCTGGCCAAAGGAGACACTGAAATAGATAATATCTACCAAATTGACCGCGGCTATGAAAAGCTGGATGAAAGGTTGCGAAGACTAGGCGCCGATATCCGCCGCCTCGATTAAACAGGCTATGTCCAAACGCGTCCGCGACTATCTTTTTTTCGTTTTCATCTTCGTCTTCATCCTGCTGACGATTTTCATGTCGCTATACGCTTCCGGCTATAAATTCCGCCTCAGCTGGCCGCTTGATTTCAGCCGCCTGCTGGAAAAAACCGGCGCCCTGGCCCTGGACAGCCAGCCCACCGGAGCTTCCGTCTTCATTAATGACAAGCTGGTTCATGCCTCTTCTTTCCGTCCCTGGAACCGCAGCTATCAGAAAACCCCGGCTAAAATAAAGAATCTTCTGCCTGGAGACTACATCCTCCGGCTAGAGCTCGACGGCTACTGGCCCTTTGAGAAAAGAATCAGCATTCGCTCCGGAGAAACGACCTTCGCCGAAAATATCAACCTTTTCCGGGCCGCTGCCCCCTGGCTGGTGGCTGAGGGGGAAAGGGGCGATTTGATGATAAGCCCGGATAATCGTTATTTATACGCCTCGGGGGCAGCTCAGATAATAGACCTAAAAAACGAACAAGCGACAACCATACCTGGCCTAGCCTCATCCACTTACGGCGTCTGGACTAGAAGCGGCTCGCGTCTTCTGGCCGGCAGCCTATCATATGACCCGGAAAAAAAGGAAATAGTTGACTACGCTTCGCTCATTGGCGCCCAAGCCAGCAGTTGGCGTTATGAGGAATCAAGCGGCTACCTATATTACCTAAGCGGCGGCGCCTTGAACCGCTTGGAAACTGACGGCAAGACTAACACCACTGTCCTGAAAAACGAAGCCATCATCAGCTATGAGCCGCGCGAAGATATTATTTTCTTAGTCAGCCGGCAAAATGGACAAAGCATCCTTTCTGCATATTCCCTCAAAGACCAAACAGAAAAATATCGCCAAACTTTGCCGGCGGACGGCCAATATTCTCTTTTGCCGGAAAACCGGCGCTTAATCAGCTTGCACGACGAAAAAAATCGCACCCTTTATCTCTTCAACCCCGAAGGCCTCGGGCTGTTGAAGCGCCTGGATGGGGTCGCCGCCCACTACTGGCTAAATGATGAGCAACTTTTCTATAGCAACGGCTGGGAGATATACTGGCTAGACACTAAAAGCGGCCAGAGCTGGCTCGTCACCCGGGTCGGCGAAGCTATCAATGATCTGGCTTGGAACAAAGAAAAGGACTACCTGATCTTCGCTACTGACAAGGGGCTAAGCACGGTCGATCTGGCCAACGGCCTGGCCACGCCAGTCTTTAAACTAGACAATGTTACTTTCCTGGCCCTGGATGATAGAAGCGACGCCCTGTATTTCTGGGCCAGTGTCGGCCGCCAGTCCGGAGTATACAAGCTGCCCCTGCAATAGAGATAAATATAATAAATAAGGAAAACACAAAAGCCGCCCCAAAGGGCGGCTTTTTTAACTATTTACTCTTTGAAATTATTTTTCCGCTAATTCCTTAATCAATTTAGCCAGGTCTGCTCCAATTTCCGGGTCCTTGAGGCCTAGCTTCAAAGTCGCTTTGATGAAATTAAACTTGTTGCCGGTGTCAAGCCATTCCCCCTCTATCTTCTTGCCGTATATCGGCCGGCCGGCCGAAAGCAATTGGTCGAAAGCATCGGCCAGCCTGATTTCTCCGGACTTGCCCGACTTCATTTTCTGCAGGACAGAAATAACCTCGGGGGTGATGACATAAATACCGACTGCCGCTAGATTCGAAGGCGCCTGGTCAAGCGGCGGCTTTTCCACGAAGCGCCTAATTTCATAGGCGCCCTGGCCCAGGTCCAGGCCGTCAATTACGCCGAACTTGTCCACTTCCTGAGGCGAGACCTCGGACAGGCCGACTACCGAATCGCCATATTTCTCATAGGTGTCGATCACCTGCTTGACCGGAGAGACGGGCGCGTCGTATAAGGTGTCACCGAACATGATTAAGACCGGCTCGTCTTCCCGCACCAAGTGGGCGGCGCAATTAACAGCGTGGCCATCGCCCAGCGGGATTGGCTGGCGGACATAAGAAAACTTAGCCAGGCTCTCTATCGCCTTAACCTTCTTGACCAGGTCCAATTTGTTCTTCTCCACCAAGGTTTTTTCCAGTTCAAAAGAATAGTCAAAATGATCTTCTATCGCCCGCTTGCCCCGACCGGTAACGAAAATTATCTCCTCGATGCCAGCGGCCGCGGCCTGCTCCACCAAGTACTGAATAACCGGCTTGTCCACCACCGGCAGCATCTCTTTGGGCTGGGCCTTGGTCGCCGGCAGGAAACGAGTGCCGAATCCAGCGACGGGAAAAATGGCTTTTTTGATCTTGCTCATATTTTAATATTTAAATCGCTGACGCTCTTTCTGACCGCTTGAATGACTTGCGGCCAATCGAGGCAGAAGGTGACCCTGTCTGGCCTAAACTCTTGGTCTTGATGATCGTAAATGAAAACATATCCTTGATAACCGGGGAACAGGAAATCTAACAATCTAGGGTTATCATCGATGATGCCGACTATTTCTGGATAAAGGCCTTGCAAGAGCCGAGCTTTCCATTCATTGTTGTCCTCAAGATATGCTTCTGCCGGCTTGCAGATTATCGGCGCTTCCGGGAAAGCGTGCTTCTTCAGCCAATGCTTTGTCCCGGCCAACACGGATTCCGGCCGAGCCGTGACATAGGCGGCAATTGGGATAATCTTATTTATTTCAGCTAAAGCGTCATTGGCTCCGTCAATGAGCGGCAATTCCTTCTGGGCCGCATCGGAGTGGTTATGTTGTTTAATCCAATCCATCGCGGCCGCGTGGTTCCAATATGGCACTCCTTGGACATATCGGTATTTCTCCACCATAGCCTTGACCGACAGGCCTTCCGGATTGCCGAATTCCTTCATCATCAGCTCAGTCATGCGGCCGACCGTCCAGGCAAGCGTCTCATCGATGTCAACCGCTATCCCCGACTGCTCAAGATTGAACCTAGTTCTTTGCTCCATAAGGTTTCCCTATCCCCCATTTGGCAAAATATCTGAGCCAGGAAAGGATATGCTGTCTGGCTAGGCGGTCCTTGAATATGGCCTGGTACCAGGGATAACGGGCGCTCTGCCGCTTGTGGTCGTGGGTTAGAACCGCTTCTGGATTATAGATGACTTTCAGTCCTTTTGTCCAGGCTTGGCGGCAAAGGTCGGTGTCCTCGAAATACATGAAATATCTCTCGTCAAAACGGGGAGAAAAGACGCCTCCGGCTGATAAAGGAATCTGCTTCCTGAACATCAGACAGGACCCCATCAGCCAATCCACTTCCCTGATAGAGCTGTGGTCGAAATCATTCATGGTAAAGCGGTCGCGCCATGACTTGAAAAAGTCGCCCAGAAAGGTGCGGCGCAAGACCGGCATGAAAAAATCCGGAAAGCGGGAACAGGAATGCTGGAGCTGGCCGTCGGGATAGAGGAGTTTGGGCCCGACCAGGCCGGTGTCTGGATGCTCTTTGAGGTATTGCCGAAGCACCGGGATGGCGTCTTGCCTGATAATCGTATCCGGATTGAGAATTAAGATGTATTCTCCGGCCGCCTCCCCGATGCCCAGGTTATTGCCTCCGCCCATGCCCAAGTTCTTCGGGCTTTGTATCAGCCGCCAATTGGCCTGTCCGGTCGAAAGTCCGGACAGGTCATCGCCGGAAGCGTTGTCCACCAGAATGACTTCATATGACAAACCGCCCAGATCAGCCTGGCGGATAGAATCCAGACAGCGGCTGAGCTTGTCCTTGTCCTGATAGTTCACGATGATGATAGACAGGTCCATAATTTAAATGACGAAACGGCGAATAAGACGCCAATACCAGGCTAGAACCGGGTTGGCCAGGCGCAGGGCCAGTCCGTCCACTTCCTGAAACTCTATCTTCCCGGCGAAATCTTTGGCCAGGCCTGAAAAACTGACTTGGGTAGCGGCCTTTATCTGCTTCCGTTTTAATAAAATTGATTGCCAAGTCCTGGGATTGAGGAAATATGCCAGAGAACGTACTTCTGACCTGAACCAGCCGCCTGGAATTGATGCGAATAAAAGGCCGGCTTCCATCACAAAGGCTAAAGGCGAGGCTAAAAGCAAAAGACGGGAAGGAAAAAAAGAAAAAGCCAATAGGCGGCGGTTCCTTTCCATATAATATACCATTCTGGTACTGCGGGAAAATTCGTATTTATGATACAGTCTCGATGCGGGAGCGAGAATGACCGACCAGCCGGCCAGCTTCGCCAGCAGGCTAAGATACATGTCGTCATGGTACATGTAATATTCCTCGTCGTAGCCGCCGATCGCCTGGAACACATCAGCCCTAATAACCAAGGAACAGCCGCTCCCGTAGCCGGGGATTTCCGGATAGCCGGCTATCCCCCTGTCCGGCAGGCCGTAGCCTGAAGTATAGCCGAAACCGAGATAATGGACGACGTTCCCCAGGCTATTTATCCTAGGCTTCTGCTTCTCCGTCTCGGAACGGGGAAAGAGCAAGATCTTTGATTGGGCCAGGCCGGCGCCGGGATTATCCTCTAATGATTGGACAAGGCCGCTCAGCCAGCCCGGCTCGGCCTCGACATCCAGATTGAGGAAGACCAGATACTGGCAGCCATCGGCCAGAGCCTTGGAAGCGCCGGCATTGTTAGCCGCGCAATAGTTTCCGTCCGGCCGGGGAATAACCATGGCTTCGGGATAGGCGGAGCGGAGGTATGCCAGGGACTCGGGCGTACTGGCATTATCCACCAGATAGACCGACACCGCCTCGGCCGGATAATCCTGGGCTCGAAGAGAATCGCGGCAAGCCGCCAGATAATTCTTGGCGTAATCCTTGTAGTTGACCATGACCAAACCGACGCGCTTCATACTGATTTGAAAAAAAGAGCCACCAGTTTCCAAGCCAGGCCCAGGATCCTGGCCTGCCAGGCCGGCTCCCACTTGCGGAAATAGCTGAGCATGGAAGCGCGAAAATACGCTTGCGCCCTGCCCCGTGGCAATTGGGAGAAGCTCTGGCCGATATAATCGACGGCCTGGGCCGCGGGCGAATACCAGATCTGGCCGCCCATCTCTTTTACCTGGCGACAAAAATCCACTTCCTCGAACCAGACGAAGTACCTCTCATCCAGGCGCGGTTCCCGGCCCTGGCTCAGGCGCTTGAAAACTTCGCGGTTAATGAGAAAGAATGAACCGCGCAGGGAATCAACCTCGCCCGCCTTGTCATAATCAAAACCGCGGTTCAGATAGCGGCTGAGGCAGCCGGGAAATATATGGGGAAGCTTGAGAGTAATGCAGAGCTGGTCAAGGAAGCGGGGAAAACGGCGCGCCTGTTCAATCGTCCGGCCGGACGCGTCCTTGAGCCGAAATCCGGCCACTGCCACCTTCGGGTTGGCCTTGGCCCAAGCTATGGCCCTAGCCAAGGTCTCGATTTCCAGGCGCATGTCAGGATTGAGCAGGAGGAAGAATTTCCCCTGAGCCGAGCTTAAAGCCTGATTATTGGCCTTGGCGAATCCGACGTTTTCCGTATTGACGATCAGCCGGACCTGAGGAAACTCCTGTCTGACCATACCGGCGCTATCATCGGCCGAGGCATTGTCAACCACGAAGACTTCAAACGAAAAATCAGTCTGGGAACTAAAAATCGAGGCCAGGTTCTGGCGCAGCCTGTCCTTGACGTTCCAGGAAACGATGATGATAGACAATTCCATATCAATTCAAGCGGGCTAAGAC
>CAYSJT010000009.1:0-15950 GCA_964431625.1 uncultured Gammaproteobacteria bacterium
GAATAAAGCGTTTCAAAAGATAGTTAATCTTCTGTCGGGTGGATATGAAAAACCCTCTGTTTGAGCAGAGGGTTTTAGTTTCAGCTTTCCATCTCTTTTTCCAAGCCGGCTTTGAGGAAATCGACTTGGGCTTTGAGGCCTTGATTTTCCCCGACCAAAGCCAAATAGTCGACATGGGCTTCATCCAGCCTGCTTTTTAGCCGCCTAGCATGATATCTTTGCTTGGTCAGGCAAACTAAGCAGATGACTGAGGTTAGGAAGAAAATTATGACGGCTAAGCTCAGGCTGGCCATGAGCCCGGCCAAGGAAGAAAAGAAAGCCTCCGTTTCCATCTGGCTTTCCGGAAATTGGCCAATGGACCAGGCAGAGATCGGCAGGAGCAGCAGCAGGGCGATTAGGTTCACTGTTCTTTTCATGATTAAATGGTTTTATGTTTCGTTAAAGTACTATTCAGCCTGATATATTCTCATTATCCTGGGCTAATGTCAATATTTATTTTCTCCTTTGATTATATTATACTCTAATTAGATAAAAAATGCTTTTGCCTGGCCGGCCTGCGGCCTTATTCCGGATATGGTATAATGGGAAGGGAGGATAAGCTAAAGATATGATCGCTTTCTTGAGAGGAACGGTTAAATACAAAGGAAACGGCCACTTCATCCTGGAAGCCGGCGATATCGGCTACCAGGTTTTTGCCAGCGAAAGCCTTCTAGCCGATTTGCGCAGCGGCGCTTCGGCCGAGGTCTATACCCATCACCATGTCCGGGAAGAGGCCAGCGACCTTTATGGCTTCAAGTCGACCGATGATTTGGAGCTTTTCGAGCTCCTTCTCACGGTTTCCGGTATCGGGCCTAAGTCAGCTCTGGGAGTGATGAGCATCGCTTCGGCCGATGATATCCGGGAAGCTATTGTCCGCGGCGATGCCAACCTTCTCACCAAGGTTTCCGGCATCGGCAAGAAGACGGCCGAACGCCTAGTCCTAGAACTCAAGAATAAGGTGAGCCGTGGCAGCGCTTCGCCGACCGCCCTAAATGTCTTAGGTGGCAGCGACGAGATAGACGCGCTTATGTCCCTGGGATACACATTGGGCGATGCCCGTTCCGCTCTTAATCTAGTCGACTCCCAAATAACTGAAAGCGGGGAGAGAGTGAGGCAGGCATTAAAATTGATGAAGAAATAAAGCCTTGTACCCAGCCTTTTTGGATAAGATAATAAATTTATGGCTAATTTTGAAAAGCGGACCATCACTAAACAAGCGGAAAATTTTCCTGAGTGGTATCAGGATGTTGTCCGGGAAGCAGAGCTGGCCGAGAGTTCCGAGGTGCGTGGCTGCGGCATCGTCCGCCCCTACGGTCTCAAGATCTGGGAGCTTATCAAAGCCGAGCTGAGCCGGCGCCTGGAAGACGACGGCGTCGAGAACGTATATTTTCCTATCTTCGTTCCCTTGGAGAACCTGGAAGCCGAAAAGGACCATGTCGAAGGCTTCTCGCCAGAATTAGCTATCGTCACCCATGGCGGCGGGGAAGAGCTGGCCAACAAGCTGGCCATTCGCCCGACAAGCGAAGCGGCCATGTACCGGACCTACGCCCGCTGGATCCAGAGCTACAAGGATTTGCCTCTGCGCCTCAACCAATGGGCCAATGTCGTCCGCTGGGAGAAGCGGCCGCGGGCTTTCCTGCGCTGGAGCGAATTCCTCTGGCAGGAAGGGCATACCGTTTTTCCGGACGAAGCTTCCGCCCGGACGGAAACCGAGAAGATGCTTTCTGTCTACCAAGACATATACGAGTTCATGGCTATCCCGACCTTTGCCGGACGAAAATCGGAGAATGAAAAGTTCGCTGGCGCCGTCACCACCTTGACGGCTGAAGTCATGGCCAGAGACGGCAAGGCTATCCAGGGAGCCACCAGCCATTATTTGGGAACGAATTTCGCCTCGGTCTTCGGCGTTAAATATCTCGGGCCGGACGGGCAGCCTCATTTGGCCCATCAAAACAGCTGGGGCCTTTCCTGGCGGGCGGTCGGGGCCGTGGCCATGGTCCATGGCGATGACAACGGCCTGCGTCTGCCACCGAACATCGCTCCATATCAAATAGTTATCGTGCCGATATACAAGGATGAGGCCGGGCGCAGTCAGGTTCTGGAATTCTGCCAGGGCTTAGTCAAGCGTTTGGAGAAGAAATACCGTCTCAAGCTGGATGACCGCGACGGCCAGACTCCGGGCTACAAGTTCAATCACTGGGAAGTGAGGGGCGTGCCGGTCCGCTTGGAAATCGGGCCCAAGGAAGCGGCCGAGGGCCGGGTGACCGCTTTCCGGCGGGACGACGGCAGCAAGGAATCAATCGCTTTGGCTGACCTGGAATCTGGCCTGCGCCGCTTGATGAAGGCTATCCATAAGAATTTGTACCGCCAAGCCAAAGATTTTGCCAAGAACCATATATATAGGATAAAGAGCTGGGAGGAAATAGATGATCGACCCGGCTGGTTCGAAGCCAGCTGGTCGGAGGATCCGGAATCAGAGCGAAAATTAAAAGAGCGCTTTGGCATGGTTTCCCGAGTGCTTCTCCCTGAGCAGGCGGCCAAAGGCCCGCGTCAGAAGAAATGTTTCATTACCGGCCAGCCGGCCAAGCACGATTGGCTCTTTGCCAAGTGTTATTAATTTAGTGCAATATAGCTATGTTTGATAAGCTGCTAGGAAAATTCAGCCATGACTTGGGAATCGATCTGGGCTCCAGAAATACTCTGGTCTATGTCGCCGACAAGGGCATCGTTATCAACGAGCCGAGCGTCGTGGCGATAAACAAGCGGACCAATGAGATTCTGGAAGTAGGAGAGGCGGCCAAGAAGATGGTCGGCAAGACTCCGGGCCACATCGAAGCCATCAAACCCCTGGTGGACGGCGTAATTTCTGATTTTGAAGTAACCGAAAAGATGCTCAAATATTTCATTGAGAAGGTTCAGGCTGACAATTTTTCCCTGATCCCCCGGCCGCGGGTGGTTATTGGCATTCCGCTTGATTTGACCGAGGTGGAAAAGAAGGCTGTGGAAGATGCGGCTAAATCAGCCGGCGCCCGCAAGGTCTATTTAATAGAAGAAGCCATGGCTTCGGCGATTGGCGCCCGTCTGCCGGTTATTGATGCGACTGCGACCATGATAGTCGATATTGGCGGAGGCACTACCGAGATTGCCGTCATTTCCTTGGGCGGCGTCGTTACCTGGAAGTCGCTCAAAGCGGCCGGGAACGAATTCGACAACAACATAATTGAATACGTCAGGGAAGAATTCAATATCCTGATTGGCGAACAGCTGGCTGAGAGCATCAAGGTGGCCATCGGTTCGGCCATGCCGCTTGACGAGCCCAAGGAAATGGAGCTGCGCGGCCGCGATCTTCTTAACGGTCTGCCCAAGGCGATTATGATTAACGACAAGCAGGTCAGGGAGGCAATTAGCCGGACAGTGACCCGGATTATTGAAAACATCAAGACGATTTTAGAAACGACGCCACCAGAATTGGTCTCAGACATTTATGAGCGCGGCCTCTATCTCTCCGGCGGCGGGGCCTTGCTGCGCGGCCTGGACAAGGCGATTTCCGCCGCCGCCAAGATACCGGTCAAGATAGTCGACGATCCGCTGACCTGCGTCGCCCGCGGCACCGGGCTTTTGCTCAGTAACAAGGAGCTGCTTGAGAAAGTCGTTCTGCCCACGGTCGGGGCATAAAGGCATTAAGGCAATATGGCTTTTAAAATAAAGCGGAACAATCCGGTTTTCATTTTTCTAGTAGTTTTCGGGCTGCTTCTTTTTTTACATAACCTTGGCATTCTCCGTCCTCTGGAAAATCTACTCGCTTCCTTATCCAAGCCTTTAAATATCAAGTTATATGGTTTAGCGTCCAGTTGGCCGGCCCGAGAAGAGAAGCGCGAGCGGGAAGCTCTCGAAGCGGAGATTGCCGGCCTGAAAGAGGAGCTTGCCAGACTCAATGTGGCCAATTCCCGCTATCAGGACATTGCCGCAGAAAACGCCAAGCTGCGCGGTCAGCTTGATTTCGCTCAGACCAGCGCTTGGCGTAGCATTTTAGCTGACATTATCGCTAGGGAAAGCTCAGCCGCCGGGGAAGAGAGGCAGGATTTGATAATAGACAAGGGGAGCCAGGACGGCCTGCGTCCCGGTTTAGCTGTCATCAGCGAGACCGGCGCCGTAGTTGGCAAAGTCGTCGAAACCAAGAGTAAGACGGCCAAGATCTGCCTGACGGTCAGCCCCGACTGCCAGCTGGCGGCTGCGGTGCAAAACAGCAGTCGTACCCAAGGTTTGACTGACGGCGACTTAGGTTTGACCATTAAGATGGAATATATCCCTCAATTGGAAGAAATCGCCGCTGGCGATCTGGTTATCACCTCCGGCCTGGGCGGCGATATTCCTCGCGGATTGCTTATTGGCCGGGTGGCCAGCGTCGCCAGCGAAAATAACGATGTCTGGCAGTCGGCGACCATTGAGCCGTTGATCGACTTCAACGATTTAACGGTTGTTGGCATCGTCTTGCCTTGATTTATGTGGAGACGGATTTGGCAAATTTCATTTTTCGTCATCATCGTTTCTTTGGCGGCGTTGGCGCAATTCTCCTTGGTTCCGGCTTGGCCGGGATTTCTGGCCTATATCAATCTCGGTTTGATTATATTGATTTTCAGCCTTTTCTTTTTTGATTTTCGTGGCGCTCTTTTGGCCGTCTTGGTTTTTGGATTCTGGCTGGATTTCCTGTCTTTCCGCTTTTTCGGCTTTTATCTCCTCAGCCTCTTTTTAACTCTGCTTATTTCCGCCTGGCTCCTGCGCGATCGCCTGACTAACCGTTCCCTTTATTCTTTCAGCGCCCTTCTGCTCATTGCCACTTGGCTGTATAATTTTTTAGCCGCCATTCTTTTTGAGATCTTTGAAGCCAACCAGGCCTCATTTTTTCTCTTCCGAGGAGACTTTTGGAAATCCGGGCTTTATCAATCGGCCTGGGGCCTGCTGGCGGCCGTTTTTTTCTTCCATTTGGCTGCGGCTTTGACTAAGCGGTTCAAGCCGTTTTTCTTGGATAAGCAGGGCGGATTGTGATATTATTTAAAAGCATATCAAGCGTATGGCTAAAAACTATAAATACGATTTCGTTGCCGTTGGCGGCGCCACCCAGGATATCTCCTTCTTTACCGATGCCGGGATAGTTTTGGATAACCGTCATGACATTTTGCGCCAGAAACTCCTGGCTTTTGAGCAGGGGGCGAAGATAGGTATAGACAAGTTCCACTACACTTATGGCGGCGGAGCGGCTAATGCCGCGGTCAATCTGGCTAATTTTGGTTTCCGCACCGTTTGTATTGCGGCTCTGGGCGACGATGCGCCCGGGCAAGACATCAGGCGCAATCTCAAAGGCCGAGGGGTCAGCCTGGCCGGCCTGAAGCTTATCAAGGGGCAGGACAGCGGTTTTTCCTTTATTCTCATATCCCCGGGCGGAGAAAGAATCATCTTCAGCCAGCGCGGCGCCAATACCCATCTCCGCCTTGCTTCGGCTGAATTAGCCGTTCTTGGGCAAGCCCGCCAAGCCTATATCGCTTCCTTGTCTGGGGACTGGCTGGCAGTCTTGAAGAAGGCTTTTTCCGTGCCGGGATTGGAGATAAGCTGGAATCCGGGCGCGGCTCAATATGCCGCCGGGCTCAAGAGGCTGGCGCCGTTTATTCGGCGGACAAAAGTTTTTGCCTTAAATCAGGACGAAGCGACCGAGCTGGTGCTTAGCTCCCGGCCGGGCTTAGGCCGGCCTTGGCTGAATCGGGTTGATAATCTGCTTAGGGAAATCAAGTCTTTCGGCCCCCAAATAGCCCTGATTACCATGGGCGCTAAGGGCGTGGCCGCCTATGACGGACGCAAGATATACCGCCACGCCATCCTCAAGGAGAAGAAGCGCTTGGATACCACAGGCGTCGGCGACATTTTTAATTCTTCCTTTGTCGCCGGCCTGGCGCTCTATAATGGAAATATCAGCCAAGCCCTGAATTTGGGATTGAAGAATACGGCTTCTAAGATAGGACATTTGGGCGCCCAGAACGGGTTGATAAGATTAAATAAATAGTTTCTATGGAAATAGACGGAGTCATCATCAGGAAGCTTGAACGCTACAGCGATGAACGCGGCTGGTTGGCTGAGATTTTCCGTTCCGATGATTTAGATTTTGTTCCGGCCATGGCCTATCTGAGCCTGACCGAGCCGGGCGTTATTCGCGGCCCACACGAGCACGCTTTCCAAAGCGATTGCTTTGTCTTCGCCGGACCGGGGCAGTTCCGCCTCTATCTTTGGGACAGGCGTGAGAGCTCGCCGACTCAAGGCCAATCTTTGGTTTTAGAGGCCGGCGCAGACAAGCCCACTCTGGTCATTGTTCCGCCCGGCGTCGTCCACGGCTATAAATGCATTTCTCAGATTCCGGCCTTGAGCATTAATCTGCCGGACAAGCTCTATCGCGGGCAGGGAAAACAGGAGGAGGTGGACGAGATCCGCTGGGAAAACCGGGCGGACAGCCCTTATCAAATAGAATAATATGTGTATTTTTTGCCGCATCATCAGCGGGGAGCTGCCCGCGTATAAAATCTACGAAAATGATAGGGTCTTGGCTTTTTTAGACATCAACCCAGTCAGCTCTGGACATACACTAGTCATTCCCAAGGCTCATGTTGAGGATATTGAATCAGCTAGCTTTGAAGATATGCAGGCCATTGCCTTGGCGATTAAAGAAATCGGTCGGCTTCTCAAAGAAAAGCTGGGCTGCCCGGCCTATAATGTCAGCCAGAACAACGGGGCGGCCGCCGGCCAGGAAGTGCCGCACCTCCATTTCCATCTCATTCCCCGCCATGAAGACGACGGGCTGAAAGCCTGGCCCCAGCATCCATATCATCCCGGGGAAGCTGAGGCGGTGTCAGCTAAGTTAAACGCCCGAATATGAGACTGCTCGTTACCGGCGGCGCCGGCTTCATCGGTTCCAACTTCATTCATTATTGGCTTTCTGCCCATCCGCAAGACAGCATGATTAATTTAGATAAACTGACCTATGCCGGCAATTTGGCCAGCCTGGAAGATATTGCAGCGAATCCGAATTACCGTTTTGTCCAGGGAGATATAGTTGACGCGTCTTTAGTGGATGATTTATCAGGGGCAGTCGATATCATCGTCCATTTCGCGGCTGAGAGCCATGTCGACCGTTCCATTGCTGACAGCGCCGATTTCATTCGGACCAACGTCGAGGGCACGCGCGTCCTTCTGGAGGCAGCTCGCCGCCATAATTTAAGATTCCATCATGTTTCGACCGATGAGGTTTTCGGCTCGCTCGGCCCGGCTGATCCGAAGTTCAATGAAAATACCCCCTATGATCCCCGTTCTCCCTATAGCGCTTCTAAGGCGGCCTCCGACCACCTGGTCCGCGCCTATTTTCATACCTACGGCTTGCCGGCGACCATTTCTAACTGCTCCAATAATTACGGCCCCTACCAGTATCCCGAGAAACTTATTCCGCTGTTTGTCACCAATTTGATCGAAGGCAAGCCCGTACCGGTCTATGGCCAGGGGGCTAATATCCGGGACTGGATCCATGTCGATGATCATAATCGGGGATTAGATCTGATAATCGCCAAGGGCCGGCCCGGGGAAACCTACTGCCTGGGCGGTGACAGCGAGAAAAGCAACCTGGAAATTACCCGCCTTATCCTGGAACTCATGGGGCAGGGAGAGGAAAAGATAGAATATGTGGCCGATCGGCCCGGCCATGACTGGCGCTATGCCATTGATTTCTCCAAGGCCAAGGCGGAACTCGGCTGGGAGCCGCAGATAGGCTTCGCCGAAGGCCTGGCTAGGACCGTCGCCTGGTACCAAGAGCATCCTGGCTGGTGGCAATCCTTAAAAGCTAAACAGAAATAATATATGACAGAAAAAAAGATTTTCATCATTGAGGATGATGCCAATATCCTCTACGGCCTGGAGTCGCAGTTCGCGGCCGAAGGCTTTGAAGTCGAAACCAGCGCCGGGGACGAGGAGGCCAATGAGATCATGGACAGAATCAGGGAATTCGATCCCGACTATTTTGTTCTTGACCTCATCCTGCCCAAGCTAGATGGCTTTGATGTCGTTAAGCGGATCAAGGAAGACCCGGAATTCGGCGACAAGGAAATTTTTATCTTCACCGATTTAAGCGACGAGGACAGCCGCAGCCGCAGCCTGGAACTCGGGGCCGACTATGTCTTTTTCAAAGACGAATTCGATACCTTCCAATTCGCTGAAAAAGTCATCAAGATAATTGCTAACCAGGATAAGCAGGCAGAGGCTGACGAAGAGGAAGGCTACGAAGAATAATTTGACTAAAAGCAGGAAAGATACTAAGATGGATTAGTATTATTTTTATGTTTATCAAACGGATCGGCATCGATCTTGGCACAACCTATACCCTAGTCCACTTGCCCAAGCGCGGCATCGTAATCAACGAGCCGAGCGTCGTTGCCGTATCCGTCAGCGACAAGAAGATCCTGGCCGTGGGCAACGAGGCTAAGGACATGCTTGGCCGGACGCCTGACACCATTATTGCCGTCAAGCCACTTAAAGACGGAGTAATTGCCGACTATCGGGCGACCGAAGCCATGATCCGCTATTTTATCAATAAGACCCTGGGCGGCCTGCGTTTCCTTCGTCCTGAGGTGATGGTGGCGGTGCCGGCCGGGATTTCTTCCACCGAGCGCCGGGCGGTCATTGAAGCGACTATTGCCGCCGGAGCCAAAGCCGCCTATATCATCAAGGAGCCGGTGGCGGCGGCCATTGGCGCCGACATTCCCATCGGCTCGGCTACCGGGCATATGGTGGTGGACATCGGCGGCGGCACGGCTGAGATGGCCGTTATTTCCCTGGGCGGAGTGGTCGCCTCTACTTCAGTCCGGGTGGGAGGCAACAAGTTCGACGCGGCTATCTTGGAGTATGTCAGGAAGAAATATAATCTGGCCATCGGCGAAAGGACGGCGGAAGAGATAAAGATAAATATCGGTTCGGCTCTTTATATGGAGGACAAGCTTTATCTGGAAGTGCGCGGCCGAGATATCGTCACCGGTTTGCCGCGGACCATTACCGTTTCCAGCGATGATGTCACTGAATCCATCCAAAACGAGCTGGAAGCGATTATGGCGGCCATCAAACGGGTTTTGCACAAGACCCCGCCCGAGCTTTCGGCCGATATCATCGACAAGGGTATAGTCCTGACCGGCGGCAGCAGCTTGCTGCGAAACATCGATCAATTAGTTTCCCGCACGACCGGCGTGCCGGCCTATGTGGCCGATGACGCCATGCTCTGCGTTGCCCGGGGCACGGGCATCGCTTTGGAGAACCTGGATTCTTACAAGAGGAGTATATTAGCGACAAAGTAGGGAAGAGCTGGCACTGCGCCGGCTCGCTTTTTTATGGTCATAGGCATAGACGCTTCGCGTGCCAACCGAGAGAAGAAAACCGGTACCGAATGGTACTCTTTTTACGTCATTAAGCATCTGGCCGAGATTGACCATAAGAACCATTATCGTCTTTATCTCAACGAGCCGGCCCGGCCGGATTTAATCGCCGCCGTCAAGCATAATCCTAACTTTTCCCTGAAATTTCTGGCTTGGCCATTTTATTCTTTCTGGACCCTGGGCCGCCTGAGCTGGGAAATGCTCTGGCGCCGCCCCGATGTTCTATTCATCCCCGCCCACACCTTACCCCTCTTTTATCCCCGCCGGACAGTTAATACCATCCATGACATCGCCTTTGTCCGGGAACAGAATCTCTATCGTTCCCAGAAGCCGAAAACCGATTGGCCGGTTTCCCGGAAGATAATTAATGTGCTGATTAGGCTTTTTACCCTGGGCAGATACGGCTCCGCCTCAGTTGATTATCTTTTCTGGTCAACCGCCTTTGCCCTGAGCCACGCTAGGAAGATAATCACCGTTTCAAATTTCACCAAACAGGAAATATTACTCGCCTATCCCAGGGCTAAAGCGGAGAAAATAAAGGTTGTTCATAATGGCTATAACGATTCTTTGTATCGGCCAATAGATGACAAGGGGAAGGTGGCGCCTGTCTTGGAGAAGTATGGCCTGGAAGCCCCATATTTCCTCTATGTCGGCCGCTTGGAGAAGAAGAAGAATACTCCGGCTTTGATTGAGGCTTTATCAATTTTGCGAGACAGCCATCCGGAGATAAAAGAAAAATTAGTATTAATCGGCGATGCCAGTTTCGGCTTTGATGAAGTCAAATATGCTATTGAGGAATTCAACCTCAACAGCCAGGTGCAGATGCCGGGCTGGGTGGAAGAAGCCGACATGCCCTATATTTTTGCCGGTGCCAGCGCCTTTATTTTTCCCACCAAGCACGAAGGTTTCGGCATTCCTCTGATTCAGGCTCTGGCCTGCGGTTTGCCGACGGCTGTTTCCGACATCCCAGTGCTTCGGGAGGTAGCCGGTGAATCGGCTCTCTTCTTTAACCACTATGACAAGAAACAGATTGCCGAGGCCATGTACCAGGTAGTCGCCGATCAGGGGCTACGTCGCCAGCTCAGGACGCTTGGGCTGGAGCGGGCCAAGCAGTTCAGCTGGAAGAGATGCGCTAGAGAGACTTTAGCCGAATTAGAAGACATGTGAAGGGTTGTTTGAAAAAAGGAAGCATTTAGGCTATGATGGAGATGTTATATGAGAAAAGCGATAACATCTTTTTTTGTAGTTTTCACTCTGTTTTCCGGCTTGTCAGCCGGGCCGGTTCAGGCTGGCCTCAGCCCCAATGATCCGTATTATAAGAACCAATGGTATCTGCCGAAGATATCCGCTGATAGCGCCTGGGTCAAGGTTTCCGCCAGTCCCGACATGGTCGTGGCCGTGATAGATTCCGGGGTCGATATCGACCACCCCGACTTGGAAGAGAATGTCTGGCGTAATCCGGGAGAGATTCCAGGCAACGGCTTGGATGATGATAAGAACGGCTTTATCGATGACATCCAAGGCTGGGACTTCGTTAACAACGAGGCGGATCCTTCCCCTAAATTCAAAGATGGATGGACCGAATCAGGCATTAACCATGGGACTATCATCGCCGGCATAATTTCTGCCAGCACCAACAATCAGCGGGGCGTAGCCGGCGTGGCCTGGCAGACTAAAATAATGCCGCTTAAAGCCATCAACGACCGAGGCGATGGCCGGGTGAGCGATGTAGTCAGAGCGATAGATTACGCGGTTAATAACGGGGCGGATATTATCAATTTAAGTTTTGTCAGCCTTAGCTATAATGATTCGATGCAGGAAGCTATTCGTCGTGCCCATGCCGCCGGCCTGATGATAGTAGCCGCGGCTGGGAACGAGCAGAGCGGCGGCCAGGGATACGATATTGATAAGCAGCCGATTTATCCGGCCTGCTATGACGGTCGCCTGGTTGGAGAAAATATGGTTATCGGCGTAGCTGCGACCGATGCCTTGGATCAGAAAGCGGATTTTTCCAGCCATGGCTCCCGCTGCGTCGATATTGCCGCTCCCGGCATCAGCTTCTTCAGCACGGTTGTGGCTGGTTCGGACAAGGAAGCGCCGAGCAAGGCCTATGACGGCTATTGGTCCGGCACTTCCATGGCCGCGCCTCTGGTGAGCGGGGCGCTCGCCCTTATCGCCCAAGCTAATCCGGAATTGAGCCGGCGGGAAATAGTTAACATTCTTTTTGCTTCCACTGACAGCCTTAGCCGTCTTAACCCAGAATATTTAGGCGAGCTGGGAAACGGCCGCCTCAATTTAAACAAGGCGGTCAGCCTGGCCAAGGATGAATTATATAGCCGTCTAAGCCGCTTGCTCCTCGCCCCTTTATCTTCCAGCGCTCCTCTGCGCCTGGCTGGCACCGGGGGAGAAACCGCCGCCGAACTCATTCCAGCCAAGGACTATCGAGCCGGCCGCAGTCTGGCAGCCGGCGATATAAACGGCGACGGCTTGCAGGAAATAGTGGTTGGGGCGGCTAAAGGTGAAGAGGCGAAGATTTGGGTCTTTGACCAGTCAGGCAAGAGAATAAAGGAATTTCAGGCCATACCAAAGCCTTTTCAGGGCGGGCTCAATCTGGCGGTTTCCGATATTAACGGCGACGGCCGCGATGAGATTTTGGCTGTCCCGGCTTCTAGCGGCGAAGCTTTGGTGCGGATATTTGATTTTAGCGGAAGGCAACTCTCCAGCTTCTATATCGCTGCCCGCTCCTGGCAAGGCGGCTTCAGTTTGGCGGCCGGAGATTTGGACGGCAAGGGCGGGCGGCAGATAGTGGTCGGCTTCGGTTCCGGCCTGGAGCCTCAGGTGAGGATATTCCGTCCCGACGGCAAGCTCTTGGGAGCCTTTTTCGCCTATGAAAGGAATTTCCGGGGCGGGGTCAATGTGGCCGTATCAAATTTGGACGGGCGGCGCGATCGCAGCCGATCAGAAATTGTTGTCGCGCCGGGACCGGGCCGGTTGCCTGAGATAAAGGTATTCGACCATCATGCGCTTCTCAAGAGCCGCTTCCTCAGCTATGGCCGCAATTGGCAGGGCGGAGTAAAAGTAGCGGCCGGGGATGCCAATAACGACGGGCGGGGAGAAATTATCTTAGGGGCTTATCCCGGGGCCGCGCCCCATGTCAGGATATTCGATATCCAGGGTCAGCTTCTGGAATCTTTCTATGCCGCTGACGAGGGCTTCAAAGGCGGCGTTAATGTTGGTATAATTAAGGTGAACAATTAAAATATGCCCAAGCAGCTAATTTTCGACAAGAAGAACGTTCTGGTGGCCGGCGGCGCCGGCTTTATCGGCTCGCATCTCTGCGACCGCCTGGTCAGGGAGGCTAAAGTAATCTGTATCGACGATTTTATTTCCGGCACGGAAAAGAACATTGATCATCTTTTAGCCAACCCCAACTTCGTTTTCATCAGGCACGACCTTTCCCAGCCGATAGATCTGGCTGCCCGGCCGGAACTGTCCGCTTTCAAGGTCGAGTTCCAGGGAGTCCAGGAGATATATAATCTGGCCTGCCCGATGTCGCCTCGCCATTTCCTAGATAATCGCCTGGCCATCCTTCAGGCCAATTCACATGTCATGTTCAATCTGCTGGATTTGGCCGTAAAATATCAGGCCAAGTTCATGCATTTTTCTTCTTCCGTCGTCTATGGACTGCGCCAGGGGAATGATCCGGGACAGAAGCTCAAGGAAAGCGAGCTGGGATCGGTTGACCAGCTTTCCGAGCGTAGCGCCTATGACGAGGGCAAGCGTTTTGCCGAGACCATTGTTTCAAACTATCGATCCATCTATGGTATTGATACCAAAATCATGCGCCTCTTCCGCACCTATGGCCCCCGCATGGAGCTAGATGACGACCAGCTCATTCCCGATTTTGTCAACAACGCCTTGGAAGGGCGAGACCTGGTTATCTATGGAGATGAGAAATTCTCCTCCGCTTTCTGCTACATCGATGACGCCTTGGACGCGACCCAGAAATTTATGGAGACCAATCTGGCCGGCCCGCTTAATATTGGCTCCGATGTGGATGTCAATCTAACCGATCTGGCCAAGATAATCATCCGTGAGACTGGCTCCGCTTCTAAGATTACCTATGCTGAAGCGCGCCTTTTCGTCAGCGGCCTGCGCCTGCCGGATATTTCCCAGGCCAAGAACGCCTTAGGTTGGATGCCAGTGGTCACCCTGGAAAACGGCTTGAAGAAGACCATCTTTGACATTTCCGCCAACAAGCGTTTGCACGGCTTGAATGTTTAGAGGAATATTTTAGAGGAAAACATATATGATTAGAAAAAAATATGATTAGAAAAAATGTAATATTTTTAGGTATTATTATTATATTTTTTCTCGGTTATATTGCTATAGCTGACGCTAGTTTTAAAGAGGCGATAAATTTGCCAGTTAAAGGCGCTAAGATGATTAAAGAGAAAGTAAATTCTTTGAAAGCAGATATCGACAGAAAGAGACTAATTAATTTATTAGGTGGACAAGAAAAAGTTGACGAGCTATTTAAAAATAGCAAGTTATTTTGTGTAGATGACACTGATTGCTTATGGCAACCCTCGTCTTGGTGTTGCCCAACTGTGACAAACCGTTATCACTATGAGCCCGGTATAGAACATAATGGGGTGTGGGGTTGCATGGCAGTTTGCGATGAATCGGTCGGTGCAAAGATTGCATGTATAAATAATGAATGCCAATCATTTATGCCAGAATCTTCTAAATAGTTGGAATAATTAATAGAAGTATAGTCCTAGTTTATATAAAAGCCGCTCCTTTTTGGGGAGCGGCTTTTGGTATGCATCCAATTAATTTAGATCATTGTTTTTAATACCTCCTTCAAGCTTTCCTTGTCCCCACCCTTGAACAGCCTGTCATTTAGCCCTATCGCCTCTCTGGTACCGCCGAGATCTGAGGCCAGCACCCTGAGCCCGGCGGCCTGAGCCTGCTTGATGACTGTGGGATAGTTTTCATAGCAGAGGGAAGGGAGGACGAGGATATAGGCTGCCTGAATCAGGCCCAGCATGGCTTCTCGTTCCAGGCGCCCGTGGAAAAATATCCGTCTGTCTCCTTCGGCTTTTTGTTTCGCTTCTTCTAGCAGATTGCCGTCTCCGATAACATCGAGCCTGAAATCGGCATCGGGAATTTCCCGGAAGGCTTCTAATAGAAGAAGTATTCCCTTGTGTTTTTCTATCTGGCCGACAAAGAGCAGGCGCTTGTCTTGGTGCCGTTTTTCATCGGTGATGCCCCGGGCCTCAAAAGGCCTGATTTCGGTCTCGGCCTTTTTGAAGAAACCCCGCTTGAGATGCTCGTCAAGTAGCCAGCGGGAAGGAGAAATTACTTTGGCGGTTTCTTTAAAATAATTTCTGGTTATGGATTGGTATAATTTGGCAGGCAGAGAATCCAATATTTTTTCCTTCCCCTTGAACATCAGGCCGGAAGGATGGAGGAGCTGGACGTCATGGAGAAAATGTTCCTGCCGTATACCGCGCTTGGCCAGAGCGCGGGGCAAGCGCCATCCCAGTCCCATCAGATTATGAGTTAGGGCCAGATCAGGCTTTTCTTTGTCTATCGCCCTAATTATTTCCTTGCCCCTTAACGGGCAGAATTGTCCCAGCTGCCAGAGCAGGCGCGACAGCCGGGAAAGACTAGCTAGCTTGAGATAGCGGGAAGGGGAGCGGTATATGGTTAATTGGCCGACTTTTCCCTTTTTTTGTTTGGGTCCGGCAGTGAAAAGGATGAGATCTTCTCCTTGAGACAGGCGCTTTTCAATATCACTCCGGACGACTTCCTCGGCGCCGCCACGGTTGTATGGAAAATACAGATTGTTGAAGATGGCCGTTTTCATATCAACTGAAGATGCGCTTGAGAGACTCGGCCATCCGTTTAATATCATATTTATCCTCGGCCAGGCGTCTGGCTTTCTTGGCCATATCCTGTCGGAGCGGCTCGTTGTCCATCATGAATTCAATTTTGCGTTTCAGGTCGGCCTCATCCCCGGGAGCGACCAGCAGGCCTTCCTGATAGTTAGAGAAGACGCTGCGCACTCCGGGCAGGTCAGAGGCGATTACCGGCAGGCCGCAGGCCATGGCTTCAATCAGCACTAAGCCGAAGGCTTCATTGCCGTTTATAGAGGGCAGGACCAGGACATCGCCGCTTTGCAGGACGCGAATGAGATCGCCCTGGCTTAGCTTGCCCAGAAATTCTACTTTCTCAGCTAAACCAAGGTTTTCTGCCTGGAGCTTGTATCCGGCTTTCAGGTCGCCTTCGCCGCAAATAGTCAGCTTGAAGCGTCTTTGCTTCAGCCCGCCCAGGGCCTTAAGCAGGATGTCCACCCCCTTGAAATAATGGGCTCGGTCCAGGCCGCCGACAAAAACCAGCCGGAGCTGGTCCTTGCGGATGAATTTTTCATTGACGAAGCGGATGATGTCC
>CAYSJT010000010.1:0-15913 GCA_964431625.1 uncultured Gammaproteobacteria bacterium
CACCAAAGGCTATGTCGATGCTTTGCTCGGAGCGATGATGCCGGCGCCCACGCCCATCGGCCTGGACACCGTCATTTGCATCAATGACGGCGGCGGCAGCCACAAGCTGACCTTCACCGCCGGCGTCCTCACCGGCTATGTCAACCAGGAACATCATTGCGACTGGTATGATAAATGAGAAAAAACACAAAACCCCGGATTAAAACCCGGGGTTTTTCATGGACTAATGTTTAAAATCTCTAATTACACCCAAGTGACGCTGGCTATTTCGTCGCCTTCGTCCTTAAAGCGCATGATGCGCACGCCCTGGGTGTCGCGACCGAGAGCGCTAACTGACTTGAAGGGGGTTCTGATCACCTGCCCCTTGGCGGAAACGATAATCAAATCCCGCCCCTCCATGCTCTCGGAATTTACCAGGAAAGCATTGGTCAAATCACCCGTCTTGCTGGTTATCTTGGCAGTCTTGATGCCGCTGCCGCCCCGGCCCTGTACCTTATAGGCGGAAAAGTCCGTACGCTTGCCAAAGCCTTTGGCCATAATGGTCAGGATTTGATACCTCCGCTTCTGGCCGTCTGTTTTAGCTACGCCCATGCCGATTACCTGGTCAGCCTGATGCAGTCTGATGCCGTGCACCCCGGCCGCCCCTCGCCCCATATCGCGGACGTCGGTTTCCTTGAAGCGGATTGCCTGGCCTTTGGCCGTAATTAACTGGATATGATCGCTGCCGGAAGTCGGCTTGACCCAAATCAGCTTGTCGTCGTCTTTTATCTTGATAGCGATGAGGCCGCTGCGCCGGACGTTCTTGAAGGCTTCCAGCTCCACCTTCTTGACCAGGCCCCTGGCTGTAGCGAAGAAAAGGTATTTGCTGGCCGCCGCCTTATCTAAAGGCAAAATTGAAGAAACCTGCTCGCCGCCGATCAATTGAAGGAAATTGACTACCGGCGTGCCTTTGGCCACCCGGGAAGCTTGGGGAATTTCATAGACCTTGAGCTGAAAAACGCGGCCTTTGGTGGTAAAGAAAAGGACGTCGTTATGGGTTAGGGAGCTAAAGAGAAACTCCACTGTGTCCTCTTCCTTGGTGGTCAGGCCCATCACGCCCTTGCCGCCTCTGGCCTGGACCTTGAAAATGTCAGGCTCCAGACGCTTGATATAACCGTCACGGGTCATCATCACCACGGTTTCCTCATTGGGCACCAGATCTTCCATGCTGAATTCTTTGACGCCGTGGGCGACGACTGCCGTCCGCCTTTCGTCGCCGAATTTTTCAGCCAAAACCGCCAGCTCTTCTTTAATAATGGATTTAATCTTAACGGCCGACTTGAGAATGGCTTCCAGCTCCTTAATAAGCTTCTGCTTCTCCTTTAATTCCGCTTCTATCTTGAGCTGTTCTAGGTTGGCCAGGCTCTGCAAGCGCATTTCTAAAATAGCCACGGCCTGCCTCTCAGACAGCTTGAATTTCTTGATTAAATTGACCTTGGCCACTTCCTTGTCCTTAGAGGCCTTAATGGTCTTAATAACCGCATCGATGTTCTTTAAGGCGATCATCAGGCCCTCCAAAATATGCGCCCTTTCTTTGGCTTTATCTAAATCGTATTGAGTACGGCGTCGAACCACTTCCTGGCGGTGCTTGATATACTCTTCGAGGATCATTTTGAGGGTCAGAACCTTGGGCTGGAGGCCGTCAACCAGGGCCAGCATGTTCAGATGGAAGGTTATCTGCAAGGCGGTGTGCTTGTACAGGCTGTTTAATATTTTCTTGGGATATGAATCCTTTTTAAGCTCAATGACGATGCGCACCCCATCCTTGTCGGACTCATCGCGCAGGCCCCTGATTCCGTCTATTTTCTTGTCCTTAACTAAATCAGCTATTTTCTCCACCAAATCGGCTTTATTCACTTGATAAGGGATCTCGGAAATGATTATCTGAAAACTTCCGCCCTTCTGCTCCTCGACCTCGGCTTTGCCGCGAACGACAATCCCTCCCTTGCCAGTGGCATAGGCGGAAAGAATTTCCTTCTTGTCATATATTACGCCGCCGGTCGGGAAGTCGGGACCTTTGACGAATTCAAGCAGGTCTTCGCTGCTCGCCTCAGGATTATCTATCAAATGAGCGATGGCCGCCGCCAGCTCGCGCAAATTATGGGGCGGAATATTGGTGGCCATGCCGACGGCGATGCCCATGGTGCCGTTAAGCAAGAGATTGGGCAGCTTAGCCGGCAAGACGGAAGGCTCTTGTTGGGAGCCGTCGAAATTGGGATAGAAATCAACTGTGGCCTTTTCTATGTCAAACAACATTTCTTCGGAAATAGACGAGAGCTTAGCCTCGGTATAGCGCATAGCGGCCGCTCCATCTCCGTCCATAGAGCCGAAATTTCCTTGGCCGCGGACCAAAGGATAGCGCATTGCAAAATCCTGGGCCAATCTGACCATGGAATCATAGACGGCCGAATCGCCATGAGGATGATATTTGCCCAAGACTTCACCGACGACCGTGGCCGACTTGCGGAACTTGGCATTGGGCCTAAGCCCCAAATTCCACATGGCATAAAGGATGCGGCGATGAACCGGCTTCAAGCCATCCCGGACATCTGGCAAAGCGCGGGAAACGATGACGCTCATGGCATAGTCCAAATAAGACCGGCTCATCTCTTCGACTATCGGCTGTTCTTCAACTAGGCCGTATTCGGTCTGTTTGCGGGAACCTGAATTTTCCGTCACTGCCGGCTGCTTGGCCGGAGCGGAATCTTTCTTAGGCATAGGTTAATAAGCTATTTGGGTAATCCCCTCACAACCCGGGGGTATTTGGCAAGGTTTGGCCGGACCAGTGGTCGGCATGCAATCTATATACTCCGGACAGGCCCGAGGACTAGAAGTGCTCTGTTTAGCCTCCGCCAAACCTTCTAATTCTTTAACCAGTTCAGCTGCTTTTTCAGATACATCAATCTCAGGAGGAGTAACGGCCGGTTCTAATTCTATATCAGAGGTAGACGATTCCGCCCAATCGACCGCACCGCCAATCTCCTCCTTAATTTCATCAAGTCCAAATTGGCCAAATGGTTGAACCAGCGCTTGCCTTGCCTGCCAAGCATTGCTCAAATTTGCCAGCCAAATTAATAAAATGACTAGAGTAACCAATCCGACGACTACCCACAATATAGTATTTTTTCTCTTGTCCGCCTCTTTCATAATTATCTCTTCTCTACCAGAACATTATGCAATTGTTTAATTAAGGCAACAACTACCGGCGGAGACAGCAAGCTGTATGAATCTATCCCCTCGTCATCCTTGACAACATAGGGAGTTTCCAAAACTTCCGCCTGCCCATTGTTGAGCTTGTATTCGTAGCCCGGCGTGATTTCGTAGTCATCAATCAAATCTTTGGCGTTTTCGACCGGGATGGAATTACGGAGCAATATCTTGGGAATGCCGTGGAGAGAAAAGACCTTGCGGATTAGGGTATCATCCATTTCTAGCCGGCTCCTGATAGCTTCAATGCCGAGATTGTCGCCTTCTTTAGAAACCATGCGCGCCTGATTGCAGGCCGGGTTATCGCATTTAAGATAAAACTGGCCGGCAGCTTCGACATAGCCGACTTCCGGTGTGGCTAAAAGCTTGAGATTACGGGGAGTCTGGCAGATGGGGCAAACAGCCCGGTATTTCATGCGCTCGTCAATGACATTTTCGGGGATATCAATGGCAATAAAAATATCCGGGTCTTGACGGTAGTCAATAAGGTTGCGGAAATAGAGGGCATATGATACTTGATCCAAGTTGCGGGGAAAGCCGTCAATAAAGATCGTCTTCTTGGGGGCGGCGTCTATTTCCCGCTTGACCAAGGTAAGAACAAATTCATTAGGCAGGAGCGAGGATGTGTCGCGGCTCAGGAAGGCCTGGATGGCTTCATCCAAAGATATATAGCCTCGGTAATTCTTGGCGAAATAATCGAGCAGCTCCTCTTTTTTAGTTTCGTCTTTTAGGTCTTCGGTCAGGCGGCGGACCAAATCACCGACAGAGATGTGGGTAATCTTATCCGCGCCGAAAATTTCCATCATTAATTTGGAATAGGTGCCTTTGCCGGAATTCTTCTTGCCTAGCCAATAGGCAATGAAGGTATGATTGGCAAAATAATCCTTCAGGGCGGAGATTTCACGGCCGACCTTGGCTTCAAAATACTCGCGACGCTCGCCGGGATCCATTAGGTTGAACTTCCTGCCAAGTCCTTCGACTTTGGTCTTATAAAGAGACAGGGGGAAATCGTTTCTTGGGTGAGACATAGTCATTAAATGCGTTAGTTTATCTTAATTATTTAAATTTAATATGACAAGCTCCATATCTTCCTGGGGCAAATCTTTCTTGCTTATCTTCAGTTTGTCCTCATAAGTCGGCGTCAGGCCGATTTCTTTGACGAACTTATCAACCGGATCCAAGTCTATCTTCAAATCCTTGACCTTATAATGCATGGGGATGACCAGCCGTGGCTCTATCTGGGCGATGACTTCCACCGCCTGCTTGGCATCTATGGTATACTTGCCGCCGACCGGGATCAAAAGGATGTCGGTGCCGGCCAGTTTCTCCAGCTGGGCGTTATCTAAAGCGTGGCCAAGGTCGCCGAGGTGGACTATGGAGATATCGTCAATTTCGATGCGATAAATTATATTCTTGCCCCGCTCGCCGCCCTCCTTGGCATCATGATATGAATCAATGCCTTCAACTAAAATGCCTTTCCGGTCATACTCGCCGGCGCAATCAATCACAAAAGGCTGACCGCGTAAGGCGGAAACATTATTATGATCATGATGATCGTGGGAAACAGTGATAATGTCGGATTCGTAATTCGGAACCTTGAGCCCAACCGCCTTATCAAAAGGGTCGGTTGTCAGAGTGACGCCTTCCGGCCCGACTTTATCTTGAATTTTAAAGCAGGCGTGGCCCTGCCAGGTAATAATCATATAGGTGATAGACAAATAAAAGGGAGCTGTGCACCCTATGTTTATTATAACAAAGGAAATCGCTCCGGTCAACCGGAAAAATCGCTTAAAACTAAGAAAAAAGAGCCCTTTTGAGGCCCTTCGGGATAGCGGCTTAATCCCTAAAAAATATCATTCCACGACTGCGGAATTTTTCTCCACGTCGCTACTAGTCAGGACGGCCGTTTCAATGCCTTCAGTCAAAACCGAATGAATGGTTACCCGGCGCTTATGACCTTGATTATCCAGAAATTCAAACAAATAGGTATTGAATCCTGGCTGGTCAGCTTTTAAGGTCTGGCGGTATTTACTTTGTTTTCTAACCACCACCCCTTTCACTAAGCCTTCGGCTCCGACCAAACTATAATCGGTCTGATTATCAATCACGAGAATAGTCTTCTTGTTTTTGATATCAGCCGGCTTGGAAACGGTCCGTTCGGAAAAGTCATTGTCATCGATTTCGATATACTCATCATCGATGACTACTATCCGGGAAATAACCGCCTTCGGCATGGTCTTCTGGTTGGATGAGTCAGCGTAGATGACCGAGAACTGGACCGGCCCCATGTTAATGGCGACTTTGCCCTCTGTTTCTCCGCCCGGTCCGATGCCTAAGCCGGCAAAAGGCCCGTCTTCGACATAGACGAACTTTTTCGACTTATTAGCCAGACTTATCCAAACGGCTTTTCCAGAAGGGGGCGCTACGACTTGGGGGGAAGAATAGGTCTGGCGGGAACTCTGGCTTGAACTGGGCGGCGATGAGCCGGTCAATTGTTCCACATTGTCCAAATATACCTTGCCGGCCTTGACTGGCTGGGTGACCCAGCCGACCTCGGTTCTGGCCGAGCCGACTTCGTAAGCCAGGTAGAAGCTGGCCTGGTCGCCGGAAAGGCGAACATCGGCGCTAGCTGTCTGCCTGGGACCGATGCCGACTAAATTGTCCTGGGACAGGCCGACAAAAATCTTGGCAGCCTGACTTAGGTTTACTATCCTAGCCCGATCCTGGGCTGAGACGAATTGGGGAAACAGCCAAAACATGGCCATCAACCCGCACATGAGAGATACTTTTTTCATGATTCTGTGTATGTTAGATTAATTTTTAATGAACTATATTAGCCCTTAAATATATCACCTATCCTCATAAATGTCAATGTATGGCTAAGGTTGGCTAATAAATATTAGTGTCCCTGCCTGATCTGTCCTATATATATGTATACCTAGATCAAATGCCCTAGATATTACCTCCAGGCTGGGATGACCGAATCGGTTATCAGCCCCAGCGGAAAAGACTATAGCCTTAGGGCTCACCGCTTCTAAGAATGCGGCCGAATTGCTGGTCTTGGAGCCGTGGTGGCCGCCTTTGAAGACATCGACGGATAAGCGGATATTTAATCTAAGCAGAGCCGACTCCACCGCATGGCTATTGTCGCCGGTCCAGAGGAAAGAATTGCCCAGGCAATCCAAGCGGGCCAGCAGGGAATTATTTTCATCTTCAGGCACGCTAAGCGAGTTCGGATTAAGAAGCCAAAGGGAACAATTCTTTCCGAAATTCATCTCTGTTTCCTTATCTATGGCCAAGGTCTTAACCCCTTTAGCCTTGATTGACTCTAGCAAGTCTTCCCAAAGCTCGTTGGTAACATTGCCGCTGGGATAGACGAAGATGCCGACTTGATAGCGTTCAAAAATTTCGAACAAACCAGCAATATGATCGTCATGGTAATGGCTGGCGATGACAAGGCTTAGATGACGCTGACGATATGGGAGGCTCTCGCCTAAGCGCTTTAGGACCAGGTTGTCCGGACCGCCGTCTATGAGCACGGAAAATCCGGCTGGCGTTTCTATCAAAGAGGCATCGCCCTGACCGATATCGAAAAAGGTCACTTCCAGACAGGAAGACGGTCTGCCGCCGACCAAAGCCAGCCCCAGGAACGAGGCTAGGAAAAAGCCGGCCAGAAGCTTAGAAATCTTAGAAATATTCCTTAAATTAACCATTATGCCACGATAGCTGAAATGGCCTAAAAAGCACTTAAATACGAAAACCGCCCTGATTCCGCAGGGCGATTTTCGTATAATTTTCAAATTAATAAAACTTATTAACTAGTAATAAATTTTAAGAATTTATTTCTTCTTCTTGGCAGCCTTCTTAGCCTTCTTCACAACCTTCTTCACCGGCTTTTTGGCGACCTTCTTCACGACCTTCTTGGTCTTCTTTTTCATAATATCACCTCCCTTCTCCGAAAAAATTTATTCAAAGATAAATTTTTTATCGCGTTGGCGGAAAACCAAAAATGATTTTTCCACCTTCTGCTTATATTATACTCCTAAATAAAAACCTTGGCAATAGTTTTTGCCGATTTTGTAAAAAAATTTTCTCCCGCCGGAAACCGGTCAGGAGAAAATCATAAAACGAAATAAAAAATTTTCAGATTCAGAGGCGGGAAGCGAGAAAATCTTCCAGCTCGGAAATCTTAATCCGTTCCTGTTGCATGCTATCTCTGTCGCGCACGGTAACGTCATCATTCTCCAGGCTGTCGAAATCAACAGTGATGCAGAAAGGCGTGCCTATTTCATCCTGACGGCGATAGCGCTTGCCGATATTGCCGTTATCATCGAATTCGCATCTCCAGCGCAGCCGGAGCTGAGAAAATATCTGCTTCGCTCTCTCTACTAGGGCCGGCTTGTTCTTAAGCAAGGGGAAAACCGCCGCCTTTACCGGCGCCAGCTTAGGCGCCAGCTTCAAAACCACCCTTTCTTCCTCGCCGTCCTTCTCTTCGGTATAGGCTTCGCTGATAACGGCCAGGAAGCTGCGGCCGACTCCGGCTGAAGTTTCGACCACAAATGGCGTGAAGCGCTTCCCCGTCTCCGGATCCAAATAGCCCAAGTCCTTGCCGGAATGCTTGGCATGCTGGCTCAGGTCGTAGTCGCCGCGCGAATGGACGCCTTCCAGCTCTTTGAATCCGAAAGGGAAAAGATATTCTATGTCATGCGCCTTGCGGGCATAGAAAACCAGATTCTCATGCTCATGCCAGCGCAGATGCTCGGGACTAATGCCTAAATCCAAATAAAATTGCCAGCGCCGGTCTCGCCAGGCTTGATACTGAACTTCCTCCTCCTCTGGCCGGATGAAATATTGCATTTCCATCTGTTCAAACTCGCGGGTACGGAAGATGAACTGCCGGGCGGTAATTTCATTTCTAAAAGCCTTGCCTACCTGAGCAATGCCGAAGGGCAGCTTGACCCGGGTTGAATCCATCACGTTCTTGAAATTAACATAGATACCCTGGCAAGTCTCGCCGCGCAAATAGGTCGGCTCTTTGGCCCAGTCGCCGGTGAAATTACCAAGGTTCGATTGGACGAGCAGATTGAATTTCCGGCCCGGAGTCAAATCCTTGGCCCCGCAATTAGGGCAGGTGATCTTGTCTCGATGCCCATCGAAAATGCGGTTGATTTCCGCTTCTGTCATCTTCTCATCCGCGGAAAATCCGGCCTCCTCCAAAAGGGCGTCAAGCCTAAGCCGGCTATGGCATTTGCGGCATTCGGTCAGGGGGTCGGAAAATCCCTGGACATGGCCGGAGGCTTCCCAGATTCTGGGGCTCATAAAAATAGCTGAGTCCAGGCCCACGACATCATCTCGCAATTGGGTCATTTCCCGCCACCAGGCCTGCTTGATATTGTTGGCCAGCTCCACGCCGTATGGGCCGTAGTCATAGACCGCGGTCAGGCCGTCATATATTTCCGAAGAGGGGAAAACAAAGCCTCGGCGCTTGCACAAGGAAACTATCTTCTCCAAAGTAATACTATTTTCTTGCTTATTCATATGTTTTAACTAGATTTCTTCAAGCGGCCTCAAGCCCAGCAGCCGGAAGCCGTTCTTTAAGCAAGCGGCGACCGATTTGACTAAAACCAGCCTAGCCCGACGCAAAGCCGGCTCTGACTTTAATATATTAATTTCTTGATAGTAGTCGTTAACCAGCTGACAAAGTTCAAATAAATATTTGGCCAATTCGCTGGGGTTATACCGACGGCCGGCCAGCCTGACAATTTCCGGATAGCGAGCCAGCTTGAAAAGCAATTCCTGCTCCCTCTTTTCCGACAAACACTTGAAGTCCGGGCGTTTCAGGCTAAGATCCAAACCGGCCTTGCGTATAACGCTCTTCAGGCGGGCATAGCCATACTGCAAATAGCAGGCCGTGAAACCGTCGAATTTCAAAGCTTCATTAATATTGAAAGTAATGGTTTTGTCGGCGCTGACTTTGAGCATTTCGAATTTGATGGTGGAAATAGCTAGCTCGAAAGCGACCTGGGATACCCGGCCCTCAGTCCAATTTTCATGGCGAGACTTGGTTTCAGCCGCCAGCCTTTCCGTAAGGCGCTGCTTTAGATCTTCATAAGTGATAATTCGGCCGCTCCTGGAAGACATCATGCCCTCAGGCAGGGTGACAAAGTCATAGGCGAGGTGGGTCATTTCCTGCTTGAAGCCGCTGAGGCCAAGCAGGCGGAAAAGCTGTTTGAAATAAAGGCTCTGGCGAACGTCAACCACAACTATTGACTGGTCCGGGCGGTAACGGCGGAATTTGGCTTCGGCCAAGGCCAGGTCGGCCACTGGATAAAGGGCGGTGCCATCGGAACGGATGATTGGCAAAACGCCCAGGCCCTCGGCTTCCAAGTCGGCAATTAAAGCGCCGTCGCTGCGGCGCAAGCGCCCCTGATCTTCCAGGCGACGGGCAATATCCAGGCCAGCCTGCAATAAATTATTCTCATAAAAAGTATGGCGGAAACGGACGCCGAATTCACTGTAAATAGATGAAAAATAATCAAGGCTCCAGCGCCTGGTTTTCTGCCAAAGTCGGTAATTAGCACCGCGCCGGCTCTCTATTTCAGCCATGATGGAGCCGACTTCCGCCTTATATTCCGGCTTCTCTTCAAGCAGCCGGCTGGCCGCGGCATAACATTGCCCGAGTTGATAACCAGCTGATTCATGGGATGAACTTTTGTCCCCCTCCTTCTGCCAATACCAAAGAGTTTTGGCCGTATGGATGCCGAAGTCATTAATATATGAAACCGGGATAACCTCATGCCCGCTGGCTTTAAGCAAACGGGAAACGGCATCGCCGTAACTGAGGTTGCGCAAATGGCCGACATGATACTCTTTGTGCGTATTGGCATTGGAATATTCAACCAAGACTCGATGGCCGCAACCCTCCTGACTTGTGCCGTAGCGACGACGGTGGCAATTGATTAATTTAAAAGTAGCCGAGGCCAGCCAGGCCGGATCAAAGGAGATATTGAGATAGGGGCCGGCTGCCTGAGCCTGCTTAAGCAAGCCTTGAAGGCTGGGATCATTATTCAATTTTTCCGCCCAAGCCTGACTCAGCTCAGCCGGATTCTGGCCGTTTGCCTTGGCAGATGCAAAAGCAGCCAAGCTGAGCTGGCCCAAGCGGCTGTCCGGGGGATATGAAAAATCAGCCTCGGCCAAGCCAAGGGAAGAGGCGATTTTTTCTTTAGCGCGCTCCAAGGGATAATGCATATCATCCAGCTTTGATAATTTTAACGAATTGCAGCTTGCCCCTCTGCAAAGTCAGGCAACGGCCTATCTTTATCTTGGCTTTAGGATCTTTGGCCACGGAGAATCCCTGTCCTTCATCTATTTTAATTCCGCCCTGCTCTATCAGACGCCGCGCCTCGGTCTTGCTTGAACAAAGGCCCGATTCGACTAAGAGCTCAGGCAAAACATAGGCGCTGGCACCGGCTTCCCAGACCGGCATTTCAGCCGGCGCCTCTTTCTTTTGAATGGTGCTAACAAAAGACTTCTCCGCCTGGCCAGCCGCCGGCTCTCCATGCACCAATCCAGTTATGGTTCTAGCCAGCTTCATCTTTAAATCGCGGGGATTAATTCGGTCACGGACCATGTCTTCGGCCATCTTAGCGATATCAGACAGAGGTTCATTGGTGCAAAGCTCAAAAGCTGGACGAATCAGGCTGTCCGGCCAAGACATGATCTGGCCGTACATTTCTTTGGGGCTGGCGTTTAAGAAAACGACGTTGCCTTCGCTTTTACCCATCTTCTTCCCGCTTTCATCAGCCAGAAGCTTCATGGTCAGGACAAACTTCTCTTTCTGTTTGATGTCTTTGAGAAGCTGGCGGCCGCAAAGCATATTGAACATCTGATCATTGCCGCCGACTTCCAAATCAACATCCAGAGCGACGCTGTCATATCCCTGGGTAAGGGGATAGAGAAATTCATGAAGATAAATGGGTTTTTCATCTTTTAGACGAGCCTGGAACATGTCGCGCTGAATCATCTGCTGGACGGTAAAATGGGAAGCGAGTTCGATAAGGTCCTGAAATTTTAGCGCATCGTTCCAGCGGCTATTATATTCCATCCTGGCCGGATTTCGGCCATCAAATTTAAGATAAGCGGAAGCTTGTTTTTGATAATCTTTGGCATTGGCTAAGACCTGATCGCGGCTAAGCTTCTGCCTGGCTGCCTGCTTGTCAGTCGGATCGCCAATCATGCCGGTAAAATCACCTACCAAAAATATCACCTCGTGTCCAAGGGCCTGAAATTGAGCCAGCTTATTCAAAGAAATGGCATTGCCGATATGGAGGGCTGGGGCGGACGGATCGTAGCCGCAATACAGGCGCAAGCGCTGGCCGGAAAGCAGCTTTTTCTCCAATTCCTGATAGCTGGGGTATATCTTCTCCACGCCACGGGTCAGAATTTCTTTAATCATTTTCTTGTCAGTAATGGTTGAGGACATATAAGGGGCCTTATTATTTGGTATTAATTGCCGAATTATGTTATAATATTATCAGACTTTAGCAAGTTTTTCAATTATTTTAAATAGAAAGAAAAAATCCGGATAAAGAACCGGATTAGTTTCAAAACTATGTTTTCATATCGCAATCTTCTCAAGCAGGCTTGGAACCTGTCTTGGAACTACAAACACCTCTGGATCTTCGGCCTATTCGCTTCCCTAACCGCCGCCGGCGGTTCCATGGAATACCAGGTCCTAACCCAGAATCTTAACCAAAGCCTGATAAACGGCACCTATGTTCACGTCAACGGTCTGATGACTATGGGCCAGGTGCTGAGCTCCCTGGCTCTCGGCCTAGCCAGCCTTTTCCAGCAGAACATCCTAGTTGTTCTAAACGTCCTTTCCCTGATCCTCATCAGCTTGACCCTGGCGGCGGCAATCATCTGGCTGGCCATATCTTCCCAGGCCGGGTTGATAGACAGAATAAAGCGGTTGCTTGATTCAAAAAAGAAACTGCCCGACCTGAGCCTGCGCGAAGGCTTGGCCGCCGGCCACCAGCATTTCTGGCCGGTCCTGGGGCTGAATATCCTTATCAAGATTTTGGTAAACTTCGCTTTCTTCATCATCAGCCTCCCCCTGCTCTTCATGGCTCTAAACCAGGCCCCCATACTCATCGGTGCTTATACGCTGCTCTTTGTCATCTTTATCCCGGTTGCAGTTTCTCTCTCGCTATTAATGAAATACGCCATCGCCTACCAAGTCTTGGATAATCAGCGCTTCGTCCCGGCCATGGAAAAAGGCTGGCAACTTTTCCGCCGTCATTGGCTGGTGAGCCTGGAAATGGCCATTATCCTCTTCATCATCAGCTTCCTGGCCGGCTTAGCCATGCTGGTTGTCGTATCAATTTTCATCTTCCCTCTCTTCTGGATGGGGGCGGCCTTCCAAATGGGCTGGCTGACTATTCTGTCCTTGCTATTAGCTTTGATAATAATCATTATTGTCGGATCCTGGCTGGTCACTTTCCAAATCAGCACCTGGACCAGCCTCTTCCTGGCCTTGAAAGAAAAGGGCGGCCTAGCTAAATTGGAAAGGCTGTTCGCCCGCCGTTAAGCCAAGGCCTTTTAGCCTTAATATAGACTATGAGTGATCTAGATTCAATCGAAAGCTTAATCAATCCGACCGACGACGAAGAAAGCGCCGCCGGTCGTTTTGCTAAGAAGCAATCGGAAATAAAAATAAAGGAAGTAGAGGCCCAAATTGAAGAACGGGCCCAATCCTTGGGCTTGGGCTATGTCAACCTAAGCCGCTTCCCTATCAGTCCGGAAGCCTTATCCTTGATCCCGGAAGATATGGCCAGGGAAATGAAGCTCGTCTGCTTCTATTACGACGGCAAAAGCCTGCGCTTGGCCTGCCTGGAGCCGGATAAGCCGGCCAAGGAGCTTGCCAGGAATTTAGGCGAACAATATTTCACCGATGCCAAGCTGTATTTGATTTCTGAACAAAGCTTGAAGTTTGCCCTAGAAGCATACAAATCCCTGCCTAAAATCAAGCGGACCAAGGGCGGCGTGGAGATAAGCGAGGCTAGTCTGGAAAAATTCAAAGAAGCCATTGCCGACTACAAAAATTTGGACGAAAAAATAAACGAAGTTAATATCACCGACGTTGTCACTTTGATGCTGGCCACGGCTATCAAGGTGGGAGCCAGCGACATCCATGTCGAGGCAGAAGAAAGAGGGGTGGCCGTCCGCCTGCGCATTGACGGCGTTCTCCAGGACGCCGCCACCATCAGCCAAGAAAAATGGCGGCAGATAAGTTCGCGCCTTAAAGTGCTATCAAAGGTAAAAATAAACATAGACGACCGGCCCCAGGATGGCCGCTACACCATCTTCCTCAAAAACAACCGGAAGATAGACGTACGCTGCTCCTTCCTGCCTACGGCTTTCGGCGAGAGCGTGGTCATGCGCCTGCTCGATTCCGGGGCCACGGCCCTGGAGTTCGAGGCCTTGGGCATCCGGCCGGAAATCTTCCCCATCATTGAGAAAGAAATCGCCAAGCCCAATGGACTGATTCTCAGCACCGGCCCGACCGGCAGCGGCAAGACCACAACCCTATATGCCGTCTTAAACCGGCTCAACCGTCCGGGCAACAAAATCATCACCTTGGAAGATCCGATAGAATACCAGCTGCCGGGCATCAACCAGAGCCAGGTGGATGAAGACAGCGGATATAGCTTTTCCTCCGGTCTCCGCTCGGCCTTGCGCCAGGATCCTAATATCATCATGGTCGGCGAAATCCGCGATCAGGAAACGGCAGAAATTGCCGTCCAAGCCTCCCTAACCGGCCACTTGGTGCTTTCCACTCTGCACACCAACGATGCGGCCGGCGTCATTCCCCGCCTGATAGAAGTCGGAGTTAAGCCGTACTTCTTGGCGCCTTCGATAAATGCGGTCATCGGCCAGCGCCTCATACGCAAGCTCTGCCCTAAGTGCCGCCAGGCTAAGGAAATGAGCGAAGCTGAAGCTGAAAAGGTTAGAAAAATCCTAGCCGTTATTTCGCCCAAGGCCGGCATTGACGTGCCTTTAGAACTGCCGCCGATATACGAAGCCGGACCCGGCTGTTCTGAATGCAACAACATCGGCTATAAAGGACGCACCGGCATCTACGAGATCTTCACAATGGATGAGAAGATAAAGCAGCTCACCGTCGACCAGGCCCCTTCCTTCAAGATCCTCCAACAGGCGATAGAGGATGGGATGATCACCATGCTTCAAGACGGCGTCCTCAAGGCGCTTGACGGAATAACTTCCCTTGAAGAAGTATACCGCGTCGTCGGAGACTTCGACTATGTTGATGATCTCTATGAAATAGTCATCTCTCAGACCATGGGCCGGGGCATCAAGCTCTCCTCAGCCGAAATGAGCCAAGCCGAATCCCTGAGCCGGGATATTAATGCTGTTTCCTCATCCTTGGAAGACGCCCCCACCACCGAACTTATCGCCAGAATAATGGCCCTGGGCATTGCCTCCCGAGCCGGCGATATCCATATCGAGCCGGCCGAAGCAGATGTCAAGGTCCGTTTCCGCATTGACGGCGTCCTCCATGACGTCCTCAGCCTGCCCAAAACCAGCTACCCCCCCATACTTTCGGAGGTGAAGATAATGGCCGGTGCTCCGACTAATGTTAAGCGGGCCGCCTTTGACGGCCGCTTCAGCTTGCATCTGCCGGAAAAACGGATAGACTGCCGCGTTTCCATCATCGCCGGCAGTTACGGCGAAACCATCGTTGTCCGCCTGCTCTCCGGCGCCGCCTCTTCTTTAGACATGACCGATCTAGGCCTGACGGAAATCGTCAAGCATGATTTGGAAGCAGCCATGAAGAAAACCCATGGCATTATTATCACTACCGGACCGACCGGGAGCGGCAAAACCACCACCCTATATTCCATCCTAAGCCGCCTCAATCGCCCCGATGTCAAAATAATTACCGTCGAGGATCCGATAGAATACCAATTGCCGGGAATTATGCAGACCCAGATAGACGAGGAGCGCGGATATAGCTTCGCCTCGGCTATGCGCTCCCTCCTGCGCCAGAACCCGAACATCATGATGATCGGCGAAATCCGCGACCAGGAAACCGCCAAAATAGCTATTGAAGCGGCCATGACCGGACACCTGGTACTTTCCACCATCCATGCGGGCGGGGCCGCTTCGGCCGTTTCCCGCTTCGCTGGACTGGGCCTGGAAAGACAGGCCCTGGCCAATGCCGTGGAATTCGCTATCGGCCAGCGCCTGGTGCGCCGCCTCTGCCCTCATTGTAAGCGGCCGGTGGAACTTGGCGAAGCAGAAACCGCCATGATCCGCGAGACTCTGGGGAAGATACATAACCCGGCTTTTGTGATGCCGGAAAAATGGACCGTTTTCGCTCCCCAGGGATGCCCTGAATGCAACAGTTTGGGCTATAAGGGGCGGATAGGGTTGTATGAAAGCATCACCATGATTCCAGAAATCCAAAAGCTCATCCAGGCGCCCGGGGTAACTGACGGGGAAATAGAGGCGGCGGCCATCTCAGCCGGCATGGTCACCATGCTCCAGGACGGCCTGCTTAAAGTCATTGCCGGAGAAACCAGCCTGGAAGAAGTCCAGCGAGCGGTCCAATAATATATCAATATGATAGACAAAAAATTCTTAG
>CAYSJT010000011.1:0-15903 GCA_964431625.1 uncultured Gammaproteobacteria bacterium
GTCAAGGCGATCAGCTGGTTAAGGTGACGGTCCGCATACCTTCCGGCTTGAATCGGAAGCAGAAAGCGCTTTTGGAAGAATTAGGCATTTAAGAGCCCGCCGCCTGGCGGGTTTTCTTTGCTTAAAACTGAACTTTACAATTAGCCGAAACTATGGCTTTATTAGTCTTTTCGGTTGACTTTCAGGCCTGAGATGATAAAATATTAATATAATAATTAAGCATCCAAATCTATGAGTAACTGGTTCACCAAGCTTTTCGGAGGCAAGAACAAAATGGCCGCGGTTGAGCCCCAGCCTCTAGAGATGCCTGAGACGCCCCAGATGCCGGAGGCTCAGTCTGACATGGGTCAAGCGCCCGTCCAGCAGCCAGAAAATCATGAAGGCGGCGAAACTCAGACTAATTAATCAATAGCCAAAAAAGAGCTTAAAAAACGCGCTGTCCGCGTTTTTTAAGTAGCTTCTTATCACAAATATCATGTTCATCGATACCCATGCCCATGTAAATTTTGCCGCTTTCAAGGATGACGCCGACGAAGCCATACGCCGGGCCCTGGATAATGATACTTGGATGGTTTTAGTCGGTTCTGAGTATAAAACCTCCAGCCGAGCGCTTAGTTTCGCTAATAAATATGAAAAAGGCGTTTATGCGGCCATTGGCCTCCACCCGATCCATCTCCAATCTGGCAGCATAGACAGCCAAGAAGAAGATAATGGATATAGCTTTACGGCCAGATCCGAAGAATTTGATTACGGGAGTTATGAAAAACTAGCCAAATTTGAGAAGGTGGTGGCCATTGGAGAAATAGGCTTGGACTATTATCATCTTGATCCGACTCAGGATCTGGTCAAAGCCAAGCAGAAGCAGCAGGAAGTTTTAGCTAAGCAATTAGTTTTAGCCCGCAATCTTGATTTGCCGGTCATCATCCATTGTCGCCAGGCTCACGATGATCTCCTGCCTTTTTTGCAAGAATTTAAAAAAGAGTATCCCGATTTGGTTCCGGCTGACCGTCCTTGGGGGGTTGTCCACTGCTTTTCCGGTAACGAGGATTTAGCCTGGAAATATTTTTCTCTTGGCCTATTGATTTCTTTCACCGGCCTCATTACCTTTAGCCAGCAATGGGACGATCTTATTAGAAAACTGCCTTTAGAAAAAATGATGATCGAAACGGACTCCCCCTATATGACTCCTGAACCTTATCGCGGCCAGCGCAATGAACCTCTCTTGGTGCAATATGTGGCTAAGCGCATCGCTGATATTAGAAATATGAAAGTGGAAAAAGTGGCCGAGATTACCACGGCTACCGCCCGGTCCCTGTTTCGAATTTAGAGAATGAGCGGTGTTGACATTTAAAAATTTTTGCGTTATAAAAAGGGTGGATCTATTTAGGCAAATTGCGGTAAAACGAGGCTAAATAGCCCCTTTTATTTTACCGCCACCTTCATGAAAAATAAGATCTGGTCACAAGCCTTGAGAATCGCTGCCAGCCTGTCCGGCTGGATTGCTTTTCCCGTCATCATTGCCGTTTTCTTCGGCAAATGGCTGGATCGGCAGTTCGACAGCGAACCCTGGTTTTTTCTGGCTTCGGTCGGACTAGCTTTTCTGGTATCAATGTATGGCTTAGTCGTCAAAGCCCAGCAAGAATTTAAACGCATTGCCGACGAGAGCCAGGCTGAAACCAAAGACAAAACAAGCAAGACTTCGGTTAAATGAATATGGTCAATACCAATATTGAGAATGAATCAGCTACCCAGATTGAAGCCGCGCCCTCAGAAGAGGGCCATGCGGAGCTTGTTCATGAAAATACCCTTTTTGCCGAGCCGGTGGCCCATATCGGCTCTTTTCCGGTCACCAACGCGCTGCTCACCTCGACTCTAGCCTTAGTGATAATTGTAGTTCTCAGTTTGGCTATCCGGTTTCGCCTCAAAACCGTACCTCGCGGGCTGCAGAATGTGATGGAGCTAATTATAGACGGTTTTCTCGGTATTTTTGATAGCGTCACGGGCAGCCGTCAGCGTTCTCTTAAATTCGCCCCGATTGTTCTCGCTTTTTTCTTTTTCATCCTCATCAATAATTGGATGGGCATCCTGCCTGGAGTTGGTTCCATCGGCCAGATAGCCGCCCATGGCGAAGAACGAATTTTCATTCCTTATCTGCGCGGCGGGACAGCTGATCTCAATACCACTCTAGCCTTGGCGACAATCGGTGTTGTCATTAGTCATATCTTCGGCATAATTGCCTTGGGCGCCTGGAAATATCTGAACAAGTTTATTAACATCAAGGCTTTTTTAGAAATTCCCAGGAAGATTGTTAAGGACCCGGCCATCGTGTTGATTAATCCGATCAAGGCCTTTGTCGGCCTGATTGAGATAGTTGGCGAGCTGGCCAAGGTGGCTAGCCTTTCCTTCCGTCTTTTCGGCAATGTTTTTGCTGGCGAAGTCCTTCTCGCTTCAATGGCGGCAATTTTAGCCTTTGGCATTCCCATCCCCTTTATTTTCCTGGAAGTCCTGGTCGGGTTAATTCAGGCTCTGATTTTTGCCATGCTGATAATCACCTATTTGACCATTAATACCAACGCAGAAGAGCATTAATAAGCAATTTAAATAGAAGCGGGCGCGTCTGAATTCCAGCCGCGGACGCTTAGAAAATTATGGAAAATGTCATGTTAGCCAAGGCTTTGGCTATCGGCATCGGATCCCTGGGTCCGGGTCTCGGTATCGGCTTCATCGGCGCTAAGGCCATGGAAGCCATTGGTCGTAATCCGGAAGCCACGGGCAAGATTCTGGTCCCGATGCTTTTGGTCGCCGCTTTCGCGGAGGCCGTTGCCATCTACGCCCTGGTCATCGCTTTCAGCATCAAATAGTGGGCTGGCGCGCTCTTCCCGTCTTTGACGGGAGGAGAGGCTAGACTATTATCAATAATATGGAATCACTAATTTCAAATTTCCATATCGACTGGAGATTATTCGTCGCCCAGCTGGTGAATTTCGCCATTGTCTTTTCTGTCCTGTATTTCTTCGCCTTCAAGCCCTTGGTTAAGATGATGGGGGAGCGTTCGGAGAAGATAGACAAGAGTCTTAAAGACGCTGAAGCCATTGAGAAAAAGCTGTCGGCCACTGAAAGAGAAAAAGAGGATATTCTGGCCGCCGCCCGCAAGCAGGCGCTCTTGGTCGTGGAAGAGGCGGACAAGAAAGGCGAGGCCAGACGTCAGGAGCTGGTAGTTAAAGCCAAGCAAGAAATTGCCCAGGCGATTGCCGGCGAGAAGGACAAGATTGCCAGGGAAAAGGCAGAATCCATCCGAGAAATTAAGCAAGAAATCGGCTCTTTGGTCGCTCTGGCCGTGGAAAAGGTGATTGGTGAAAAGATGGACTCAGCCAAAGATCAAGAGATGATCAAGAAACTGCTTAAATAATATGAAGATATCGGCCAGACAATACGCCTTGAGCTTGTTGGAATCAATTCAGGGGAAGTCTGACAAAGAGGCTAAAGCCGTTATTAAGGATTTTGTTTCCGTTCTGGCGGCCCATCGGGATTTAGGGCGAGGCGAGGAAATCGCCGCCGCTTTTGCGGCCGCTTGGGACGAAGCTCACGGCGAGCTTTCGGCTGAAGTGACCAGCGTACGGCCCCTGCCATCAGCTGCCAAGGAGCTTATTCGTCATTTTCTGGCCAAGCGGACCGGCGCCAAGTCGGTTTCCCTGTCGGAGGTATCGGATAAAGGCCTGCTGGGCGGATTTGTCCTTAGATACCGGAGCCAGGTGATAGACGGCAGCCTCAAAGCCGTGGCCGCTGGCTTAAAAGAAAAGATAAGCGCGTAATATAAAAAGAGAAATATATGCCCACTACAAAGGACTTCATCGTGGACCAGCTCAAGGCAGAAATATCCGGCTTCAAAGCCGAGGCCAACGAGAAATCAGTCGGCAAGGTGCTGAAGGTATCAGACGGCATCGCTCTGATTTCCGGATTAGCTGATGCCATGATGAGCGAAATACTTAAGTTTAAAACTGAAACCGGCGAAGCTACCGGCGTCGTCTTAAATCTCGAAGAAGGCCAGGTCGGAGCCATTATTTTAGGGGATTTCACCGGCATCAAGGAGGGCGACGAAGTGGAGGCGACCAAGCGCATTCTAGAAGTTCCGGTTGGCGAAGCGGTTGTCGGCCGCGTTTTAGATCCTCTTGGCCGCCCGCTTGACGGCAAAGGCAAGGTGGATACTAAGACCTTCTATCCGGTCGAGAAGATTGCCCCTGGCGTCATTACTCGCGCTGGCGTCAAGGAGCCGGTTCAAACCGGCATCAAGGCTATAGATGCTATGATTCCCATCGGCCGCGGCCAGAGAGAGCTTATTATCGGCGACCGCCAGATAGGCAAGACGGCCATTGCCATCGATACTATTATCAATCAGAAGGGACAGAACATGAAGTGCATCTATGTGGCTATCGGCCAGAAGGAATCCAAAGTGGCTAACATTGTCACCCGTCTGGAAGAGGCCGGAGCCATGGAATATACCACCATCGTCTTGGCCGGCGCATCCACTCCCGCCCCGCTCCTCTATATTGCTCCCTATGCCGGCTGCGCTATGGCTGAATATTTTCTGGACAAGGGGGAAGATGTCCTCATTATCTACGATGACTTATCCAAGCACGCCGTTTCCTATCGCGAAATTTCTCTGCTCCTGCGCCGCCCCCCGGGCCGCGAAGCTTTTCCCGGCGACGTCTTTTATCTCCACTCCCGCCTCCTGGAGCGCGCTTGTAAGCTAAACCCAGAGCATGGTGGCGGTTCAATCACCGCTTTACCAATCATTGAGACCCAGGCCGGCGACCTCTCCGCTTATATCCCGACCAACGTCATCTCTATTACTGACGGCCAGATTTTCTTGGAGCCGGAACTCTTTTATCAGGGCAATCGTCCGGCTATCAACGCCGGCTTGTCGGTATCCCGCGTCGGCTCTTCCGCCCAAATCAAGGCGATGAAGAAAGTGGCCGGCAAGATGCGCCTGGAAGCCGCCCAATACCGCGAATTGGCCGCCTTCGCTCAATTCGGCTCCGACTTGGATGCCGATACCAAGCGCAAGCTGGAAAGGGGCAAACGCCTATATGAAATATTCAAGCAGGGCCAGTATCAGCCATTACCGGTAGCCAAGCAGGCTCTAATCTATTACGCCCTCATCAACGGTTTCATGGACGATGTCCCGGTGGAGAAGGTGAGTGAATTTGAGGTCGGCCTGTACAAGCAAGCTGATATAGAAGGCGACGCCTTGTCTCTCATCGATCAGCGCAAGGAGCTGGACGATGAAATAGAAGGGAAGATAAAAGATCTTTTGGCCGCATACCGATCCGGACTGGATTATTTGCTGTTGCCGGAAGGCCAGGAGAAATAAGCGATTATGGCTAAGACTAAGGAGATATCTCGCCGCATCAAGTCCGTCGGCAGCACCAAGAAGATTACTAAGGCAATGGAAATGGTGTCGGCGGCCAAGATGCGAAAGGCCGTAGATGCGGTTTTAAAGACCCGCGCCTATGCCAGTTTAAGTTGGGAAACGGTCCGCCGCCTCTCCGGTTTAGTGGGAAGCGGCGACACCCTGCACCCACTCCTTTCCGCTCGGCCTGAGACCAAGAAGGTGGCCATCCTTCTCATCACCTCCAATCGGGCCATGTGCGGCGGCTATAATACCGCTATCATCAACAAGGCCAAGGATTCGGTCCGCAAGCACAAACTACCGACTGAATTCATCATTGTCGGCAAAAAAGGATCGGTCGTTCACCATCAAGGATATGAGGTGGCGGCAGAATTCCCCAAAAATGACCTAATGGCTGATTCTCGTGAAATATACCCCCTGGTTAAGTTGATCCTCCAAGATTATCAGGCCGGAATCTATGATCGGGTTTTCGTTGCCTATACAGATTTCGTTCACGCTGCCAAGCAAGTCCCCCGCCTCAAACAGCTTCTGCCGGTACAAATAAATCGCGACGAGGCTTATTTGGGAGAAGTGGGAGATGAAGAGCCGGAGTCTGAGACCTTAGAAGCGGAGAGTTTAGAGTATATGTTTGAGCCAAACCCCAGGGAAGTCCTGGATTTGATGATCCCGCGCCTATTGGAAGTCCAGATATACCAAGCTTTCCTGGAAGCCAATGCTTCCGAGCACAGCGCCCGGATGACGGCCATGCACCAGGCAACGGAAGCGGCTGAAGACATGGTCAGCGAACTAACTCTTTTCTATAACAAAGCCCGTCAGGCCGGCATCACCGCCGAGATTGCGGAGATCAGCGCCGGAGCTAACGCCTTAGCGGAATAAATAATTTTAAAAATATGGCAGAACACAAGCAAGCCAGCGGCATTATCAGGCAAGTTATCGGCGTCGTTGTCGACGTTTATTTTTCCGATCGTTTGCCTGAGATATATAACGCCTTGGAAGTCGATATCCGGGGCCAAAAGCTTATCCTAGAAGTCGAGCAGCATATCGGCGCTCATCTGGTCCGGACCGTGGCCATGGGCTCGACCGACGGTTTGAAGCGCGGCGACAAGGCGACCGACACCGGACAGCCGATTTCCGTACCGGTCGGCCAGGCGACTTTGGGCCGCATCTTCAATGTCCTAGGAGAAACCGTTGACGGCGGCGAGCCGGTCAAGGCTGAAAAGCATTATCCCATCCATCGTCCGGCGCCAAAATTCGTCGACCAGTCCAATAACGTCGAGATTCTCGAAACCGGTATCAAGGTCATCGATCTTATTTGCCCTATCGTCAAGGGTGGCAAGGTCGGTCTCTTCGGCGGCGCTGGCGTTGGCAAGACCGTCGTCATCCAGGAGCTTATCCATAATATCGCTTCCGAGCACGGCGGCTACTCGGTTTTCGCCGGCGTCGGAGAAAGAACGCGCGAAGGCAACGACCTATATCATGAATTCAAGGACTCAGGCGTCATTGACAAGGTATCCATGGTCTTCGGCCAGATGAACGAGCCGCCAGGATCGCGTGCCCGCGTCGCCCTGTCCGGCCTGGCCATTGCCGAGTATTTCCGCGATGAAAAAAATCAGGACGTCTTGCTCTTCATTGATAATATTTTCCGCTTTACCCAGGCCGGTTCCGAGGTGTCCGCCCTCTTGGGCCGCATGCCTTCGGCCGTCGGCTACCAGCCGACCCTGGCCTCGGAAATGGGCGAGTTGCAGGAACGCATCACTTCCACCAAGAACGGCTCTATCACCTCTATCCAGGCGGTTTATGTGCCGGCTGACGACTTGACCGACCCGGCTCCGGCCACCACCTTCGGCCACCTGGATTCCACGGTCGTTCTCTCCCGCTCCTTGTCCGAGCTTGGTATATACCCCGCCGTTGATCCGCTGGATTCTTCCTCCATCATCCTTGATCCTAAGGTCGTCGGGGAAGAGCACTACCAGGTTGCCCGCGGCGTCCAGAAAATACTCCAACGCTATAAGGACTTGCAGGATATCATCGCCATTTTGGGCATGGAGGAGCTTTCCGCTGAAGATAAGATCATCGTCGCCCGCGCCCGCAAGATCCAGCGCTTCCTGTCCCAGCCCTTCTTTGTCGCCGAGACTTTCACCGGCCGCCCTGGCAAATATGTCAAATTGGCTGATACAGTCAAAGGCTTTAAGGAAATACTTGACGGCAAGCATGATGATAAGGTGGAGGATCAATTTTACATGAAGGGAAACATTGAAGAAGTCTAGCCAAACAATATGGCCAATCGGACCATCCAATTCGAAATTGTCACTCCGGAAAGAACCGTCCTCAAGCAGGAAGTCATTCAGGTTACCCTGCCCACTTCCAGCGGCGAAATCACCATTTTGCCCGGGCATATCCCGTTAATCTCGGTTCTCCAGGCTGGAGTTATTGAGGTTAAGCGCCCGGACAATTCCTTTGAAGTGATGTCGGTTTCGGCCGGTTTCATCGAGGTGAGCCGAGATAAAATCGTTATTCTAGCTGATACAGCTGAGCGGGCCGAAGAGCTGGATGAGCAGGCCGTGGAAGAGATGCGCCGCCGCGCCGAAGAGCTGAAGAAAGAAGCCAGGAGCGAAGAGGCTGTGGAATTTACCGAGATTTCTGCCAAGTTGAGCCGCGAGCTGGCCCGGCTTAAAGCGATAAACCGCTGGCGCAAGATAAAGGGCGACAAACCGAGTACCAACAATTAATATAAAAACAAATTTAGATTATGGCACACAATTGTTCTTCAATTATCATCAAGTGCATGGATTTTCGCTTGATGAAAGAGTTCTATCGCTTCCTCAAGGACGAGAATCTCCTCGGCGACTGCGATGAAGTCTCCTGGGCCGGAGCCGGTAAGGACCTAGTCGACGGCACGCCTGAGGAAAAGTCCTTCTGCCTAAAACAGATCCACCTTTCCCACCAGCTGCATCATGCCGATACGGTCTATCTCCTCCACCACAGCCAGTGCGGCGCTTATGCCCAAGCATACAGCTTCGCCGATACCAAGGAGGAGCAGGACAGGCAGGCTCAAGACATGGAGCAGGCCGAGACAGCCATCAAGTTCCGCTTCCCCCAGCTCAAGGTCCGCCATTTCTGGGCCGAACTCTTAGATGACGAGGGCAAGCAAATCGAGTTCTCGGAAATCAAGTTCGACGCTTAATCAGCCTATCCATTGGATATCAAAAAAGCCGCTTCAGAGCGGCTTTTGCATATCATCTAAAGTATTTATTGATTTTATTTCAGCCAGAGCCAAGCCAGGATGATAATCCCCAATCCTAGCCGATACCAGCCGAAAGGAGAAAAATTATTCTTCTTGATGAAGCGGAGGAAGAATTTTATTCCCGCAATCGCCGTAGCGAAGGAAACGATGAAGCCGACGGCCCAAGCGATGGCTTCCGGTCCGCTCAGATCTAGTGGCGTCTTATATAAATCAAAAGCCGTGGCTGCCAGCATGGTCGGAATAGCCAGAAGGAATGAGAACTCCACGATGTCCCGGCGCCGGAGCCCTAGGCTCAGGCCGCCGACGATAGTCGCCGCGGCCCGGGAAACGCCGGGAACGACGGCTAGGGACTGGAAGAGGCCGACTAGGAAGGCTTGGCGGTAGTTCAGAGGGTCCGGCTCTGCTTCAGATTCGGTTTCCGGATGTTTTTTCTGATAATATTTTTCAAAGATAATTAGCCCCAGGCCGCCAAGGAGAAGAGCCAAGGCAATGACTAGCAGGCTGTCCATGAGAAATGATTTTATCAGAGAATAGAGGAGGAAGCCGATGACGGCGGTGGGCAGGAAGGCGGCGCCCAGCTGGCCGACTAGTCGCCAGCCGGAAAATATCCGGCGCCAGTAGAGGAGGACGACCGCCAAGATAGCGCCTAGCTGGATAGAAATGGAAAAGCTTTTAAAAAAATCACTCCCTGGCACGCCCAGCCACTGCCCGACAATGATTAAATGGGCCGTGGAAGAGATGGGCAGGAATTCAGTCAGGCCTTCAATAAGGCCGAGGATGATGGCTTGGATAATGGTCATATGAGGTAATCATAGCAAAAATCAGCCTATTTTTATATATTGACATTTTTTTTCTTTCGTGATAATATAGTCAGTCAAACAAAATAGTAATTTAACAACAAAAACCAAACAGTAAATGAAAAAAATAACCTTAACAGTTATCTTTTGTCTGCTGGCCGCTTTTTTTGTCGCGGCTCAGTCAGACAGCTCCTGGTTCGCCAAGAGCCCGATCAAGCGCTACTACGCCGGCGCCTTATGCGGCGTGGAAGCGAAGGACTTCGACAAAGACGGCGTCTCCCCCAACTTGAGCCTCAGGCTGGGGATGCTCCTGAACTTCAAGCTCTTCCGGAACGTCAGCTTCGGAAGCAAGCTCATCTACGATCCCATGCCCGGCCGCTTCATCGGTGATGGAAATCTCCAATGGAAGCACAGCAACGGGGATTGGATGGTTAGAGTCGGGCGCATGCCGACCGTGATGTGGTTTCTCCATGACCCGGACGGCATCAGCCAAGCCGGACAGTTTATCGCCCCGGCTGAAGCCGCCATTCCCGCTCTCAGGAACGGGATAAAGGTCGACTACAAAGATTTCCGGGTCGGCTTCTATCCCAACCGCCGTGATTCCTTGGAATTCCAGGCCGGATATGAGAATAAGTTCCAGGGCAACGGTTTCTTCAAGAAGCTTGGCGTTTCCGGATCATATTCCACCAAAGAGGCGCCGCTCACTAGTCGAGCCGTCTGCGCTGCTGCCATATCACTCGATACTAAGCCGGTGTCTGCCACTTTCTTCGTCGCCAACGGCGACAAGCAGACTGCATCTGGCATAGTAGTTGGGCACCTGCCTCATAATTTTGAGCTTGTCGCCACCGGATTATACAAAGGCAGCAATTGGGAGCATCTTGAGCTTCTTTTTCTCAAGGTCTGGGACAATGGCCCGCACCGCCTAAGCTATATGCTCGGAACCAGCTATCAGGAGTTTCCTTTCCGGGCCGGCTTCGTCCACATCCAGGTATGGATAAATAGCTGACAATAAGGAAGGCAAGTAATTTATAGGTCCTGGCGCGATTTAATCGTGGCCAGGGCCTTTTCATATAAAAACCCTTGACATCCCTTTTTAAAACGCTTAAAATAATAACAGATTTAGCACTCAGATATATTGAGTGCTAATAAAAATCATTAAATTTAAGCAAAAATATGAAGATCAAACCGCTTTCAAACAACGTCATTGTCAAGCCTCTCAAGCACGAGGAGGTCACCAAATCCGGCATTGTCCTGCCTGATACCATGGACCGGGAAAAGCCGGAGCAAGGCGAGGTCGTCGCCTGCGGCGAAGGCCGCATCTTAGACAACGGCCAGCTGGCGCCGATGCGGGTCAAGGTCGGCGACAAGGTGCTGTTCAAGAAATATTCCCCGGATGAAATAAAGATAGACGGGGCAGAGCACCTGGTGCTTGCCGAAAGCGACATCATCGCTATTTTGGAATAATATAATTAACTGCTAACCCATATGTCCAAACAGATAATCTTTGATGAAAAAGCCAGACTGGCTCTCAAGAAAGGCGTTGACCAATTGGCCAATGCCGTCAAGGTGACCTTGGGTCCCAAGGGTCGCAACGTCGTCATCGACAAGTCATACGGCGCCCCGATAATCACTAAAGACGGCGTGACCGTGGCTAAGGAAATAGAGCTGGAAGACAAGTTTGAGAATATCGGCGCCGAGATAGTCAAGGAAGTCGCCTCTAAGACCAACGATGCCGCCGGCGATGGCACTACCACGGCCACTGTTCTGGCTCAGGCGATAATCAACGTCGGTTTGAAACTGGTTACGGCCGGAGTCAATCCAATTGAAATACGCCGCGGCATTGAAAAAAGAGTGTCCGAGATAGTCACTGAGCTGAAGAAGATGTCAAAAGCCATTTCCACTGAAGCTGAAATCGCCCAAGTCGCTTCCATTTCCGCCAATGACCAGGAAATCGGCAAAATCATTGCCGAAGCCATGTCTAGCGTCGGTCAGGAAGGCGTCATCACCGTCGAGGAAGGCCAGTCCTTCGGCATTGAGAAGGAAGTGGTGGAGGGCATGCAGTTCGACAAGGGCTATGTCTCCCACTATATGGTCACCAATCAGGACACGATGAAAGCCGAGATGGAAGACCCATACATACTCATCACTGACCGCAAGATCACCTCAGTCCAGGAAATCCTGCCTCTTTTGGAGAAAGTCGTCCAATCAGGCAAGAAAGATTTAGTTATCATCGCCGAAGACATCGAAGGCGAGGCTCTGGCTACTTTCGTTCTTAATAAGCTGCGCGGCACCTTCAATGTCCTGGGAGTCAAAGCGCCGGGATTCGGCGACCGTCGTAAAGCCATGCTGGAAGACATCGCCGTTTTGACCGGCGGCCGGGTGATTTCCGAGGAAGTCGGGCTCAAGCTGGACAAAGCCGAGCTCAGCGACCTGGGCCGGTCCAGGAAGGTCATCGCCTCCAAGGAAAACACGACCATCGTTGACGGCCAGGGAGAAGAAAAGGCCATCAAGGCGAGGATAGAGGCGATAAAGAAGGAGAAGGAACTGGCTGATTCCGATTTTGACAAAGAAAAATTCCAGGAGCGCTTAGCCAAGCTCTCCGGCGGCGTTGCTGTTATCAAGGTCGGCGCCGCTACCGAGACTGAGATGAAAGAGAAAAAATATCGCATTGAAGACGCGCTCAACGCCACCAAGGCGGCCGTTGCCGAAGGCGTGGTGCCCGGCGGCGGACTGGCCTTGGCCACAGCCTGCTATGGCGCCGATTTCTCCCGCTTTGAAACGGCTTTGAAAGGCGACAGCCAGCAGGCAGTCGGCGAGAAGATAATTGATCAGGCGGTCCTAGAGCCAATCAAGACGATTGCCAATAATGCCGGCGTAGACGGCTCGCTTATCCTGCAGCGCATTATTGAAGAGAACCGCCAGGGCAAGGCCGTCTTCGGCTACAACGCCGCCACCGGCGAATTCGTGGATATGGTCAAAGCCGGTATTATCGACCCAACCAAGGTCGTGCGTTCGGCTCTGGAAAATGCCGCTTCCGCGGCCATGATGTTCCTCACCACCGAAGCGGTCATCGCCGACAAGCCGGAAAAGCACAATCATGACCACGGCCATGAAGCCAATCCCGGCCTGGGCGGCATGGGGATGATGTAATTTGAAAATAAAGAAGATACAAGAGAGCCGGCTGAGCCGGCTCTCTTGGTATATTGCAATTATCGCCTCATTATGGTAGTTTAGGGGGTTGATAATGAAGGCTTGCCCTTTAACAACTAAAATCATGTTTAACTAAAAACAAGAAAAATGGCTGGTAAAAGTCGAGCTTCGTTTGGGAAAGCGAAGCAAAAAGAAAGGGGAGTCCTGGGCTTCCTGCGCGAGATCATGCGGCAGTATGAAAACGGCGAATTGACCTGGGAGCAGCTCAAGCTGATAACCGAACACAAAAATCCCTTTGACCCGGCCTTAGTCGGAGGGAAGCCGGAGAAAATCTGGCACAAATCAAAGCTGCGCCTGGAAGATAAATATTTCCGGGTGGATTCATTCAATTGGTCCTTATTGCCAACTACAGTACTAACAAGAGGGGTGAATTACAAGGCTAGCAATGATTCAGAAATCAGGGAAATTGTGGCTATTGACACAGAGAGGATTATGAATGAAAAGAGTTTAGCTGTGCCATCTTCAGAGTATAAGGCGAAATTCTACGGCGTCCAGCTCTTCAGCCGCGAAGCCGCCGTTCGGGAAACCCGGCGGGCCAATAAGAGCCTGCCGACCATTTCCGATTGGCTGCGCCTGCTGAGTGATTACTTCGGGCGGAGGATAAAGATTCCAAAATCTACCCTGAAGCGCCTGCTGGAATCGGATCGCGAGTATAGCCTGCAGATAGTCGGCGGAATTAGGCCGGATGAAATGAGAAAGCTCGAAGAGCATTTCAAACTCCCTTTCATCTCGTATCATTATAAGACCGTAACCGCTTCGATAGGCGACTATGCCGTCTATCACTGCCACGAAGACAAGGTCCATATTTATTTCAGCGTCAGCCAATGCCGCATCTGCATCTGCAAGGACCCGGCTGACAGGATGATGGCCGTCCGTTGCCTGGAGGCATAGCCTGACCCTTGGCTCTTAGCGCCCTTCCAAAAGGAGGGCGTTTTCATTTGTCCCGTCACCTATTTTTTGTTATAATTAATCAGTAAATATTAAATTATTTTCCCATATGCCTAGCCAGAAGAAAACCGCTAAAACCAAGAAAACGGCGCGCCCGACCGTCGTGGCCGTTTCCGGATACTTCAACCCCCTCCATGTCGGACACTTGGAGATGATCGAGCGGGCCAAGAAGCTCGGCAACAAGCTCGTCGCCATCGTCAACAGCGATTTTCAAGTCAAGCTAAAAGGGCGCGTGCCTTTTATGAAAGAGAAGGATCGCCTGGCCATTATCAAGGCGATCAAGGGGGTCGATGAGGTCTTTTTATCAGTCGACAAGGACCTAAGCGTCCGGCGCTCGCTGGCTAAGCTGCGGCCGCATATCTTCGCCAATGGCGGGGACAGGCACAATATTAACGATGTTCCGGAATACGATATCTGCCAGAAGCTTGGCATCAGAATGGTCGACGGTTTGGGCAAGAAGATCAGAGCCAGCTCGGAGATGATTGCCAAGGCGGCCGCCCATAAGAAAGGGAAGTAGGCTATGAGAAGAAGGCTGGGCCGGAAACAATCCATTATTGTCCTGATTATTTGCCTAGCGGCCTTGGCCGCTTGGGGATTTTCTGCCGCTTGGGAGGCCTATCGGGCCAAGCCGGAGCCGATCATCTATCTTCCGGAAAAAACCATTCGGCTGATAGAGGGCTGGACCAACGAACAGTTTGCTGCCAGCCTGGCTGAGACCATGGATTGGGCCGAGCCGGAAGTCCTAGCCTTCCTTAATGATCCGGGAGGAGATTTCCGAGCACAATTCTCCTTTTTAGGAGAAGAAGATGAAAGTTTGGAGGGTTATCTTTTTCCCGATACCTACCGCGTCTATGCCAGCTCCAGCCTGGCCGAGGTGACTGACAAACTGCTTGATAATTTTGACCGCAAGCTCAGCCCGGAAATGCGCCAGGAGATTGCCAGACAGGGGCGAACTATCAGAGAAGTCATCATCATGGCCTCAATCGTTGAGAAGGAGGCACCGCTGCAAAACAGCGGCGGCGATAACCGGGACGCCCGGCTGATCGCCGGCATTTTCTGGGATCGGCTCAAATACGGTCAAGCCCTGCAGTCGGACGCTACTCTGTCCTATATTTTCCGGGATAACAAGCCCGGGCATAGCGGCCAGGAATTAGAGGTCAGTTCCCCGTATAATACCTATAAATATCCCGGTTTGCCGCCAGGACCGATTGCCAACCCCGGCCTGGAAGCGATCAAGGCGTCTGTCTATCCGATCTATAGCGAATATAATTATTTCCTGACCGACAGCCAGCGGCGCGTCTACTACGCCAAGACCTATGTCGAGCATTTGCAGAACAAAAATCTTTATTTAAAATAGTATGTTCAATGAGCCGAGCGGGCAAATTTCTCCCGGGTTGCCACGACTGCCGGAATACCCTTCTTCCAGCGGGCGCCTTAAGCGCCTAGCAATTATAGTCGGCGCAGTCGTTGTGGCGGCGGCGATAATTTTCGGCTTAGTTTTGTCTGTTCGCAGCTATTTAAAAAGGCGCCAAGAAGCGCCGGCGCCGGCTCAGACAGAAGCCCCGGCCAGCAGCACTCCGAATCTGCCGCACCTCAACGGCCAGGGAGACGGCAATGGAAACGGCTATGCTTCCTCCACCGACATCGCCATCGAATATCTGGCTTTCGCCGATTTCTATATCCCGCCTTCTAGCAGCCTGCCAGAAGGGAAGCCGGCTGATTACGAGCTGCCAGTAAATGTAAAGATGGATGCGGTCAATTATTATGACCTTTCCCGCAAGCTCAATTTAGACCCCGGCCTAGACAACTTGAATCAAGCTGGTTTTACTTGGCTCGACAATCCTTGGCCAAAAGAAGCCAGCGATTTCTACAGCCTCTATGCCAAGCTGGAGGAAAGGCAGATTCCGGTAGTTTTAACCGCCGATTTCATCGCCTATTATTATCAGAATGTCTTGAAGAAGTCCTTTAAAGATATTGAAGAGAATGTCTTCTATGACAATCTCTGGGACATTTGTTATCGGATGTATGAAACTTCCAAAATCAGATATGAGAACAGGCTGGCGGCTATAGGAAACATCAACGACTCCGTCTTAGAGGGCGAGAGGCTGGCGGCGGCCTATTTCGCCGTCGCCTTAGAAATATTAAAACCGGCGGAGGACCAAAAGGCGGTCCAGGGTCAGGCTGATGAGAGCAAGTTCAGCTCCACTGACGTTAACCGCTTCTATTTCGTTGTTCCGCCGTATCTGCGTGACGATGTTTTAGCCGAGGCCAAGCTCATCAGGGCCGCCAAGGGC